>NZ_ATUL01000007.1:0-140982 GCF_000420185.1 Thioalkalivibrio sp. ALR17-21
CCACGATCGCCTCCTGTTCCGCTGTGAGCGTCGTGTGCATCGTCTTCGGACGATGGGTCCGGTCTTCCACCTCGGTGCGCCGGCGGCGCCACTTGCGCACCGTCATGCGACTGATGCCGTAGCGCCGGGCCAGTTCCGGGTCGCTGACGCCGGCCGGCGCCTCCTGCAGTTCCTGCCGGATCCGGGGTGTGGTGCGGGCGTTGGAATGGATGGTACTCGCCATGCGGTCAGCCTCCCGTTCGCTCATCGGGCACAATACTCATCCACTCCCGGGCATGAAACAGGGGTGCCTTCTCTCGCGGTATGCAATCAGGCGTGACCTGACACATACCCCAGACCCTCCAGATACTGCTGCAGTTCTTGGGCGGCGGCATCCCGCTTGGCCTCGATATCGGCCAGCGTCACCCGGTACTTGTCCCACCAGGTCTCGAAGGCGACGATCACCTGCTGGCGCTGCTGGCGGATGTGACGTTCGAGGATGCCCTTGAGGTCGTTGTGCAGGATGGTGCCGACCAGCTCGGCGGCGGCGGGCTCGTCCAGGGCGTCCACGGCGGCGTTCAGGTGGGTCTCGAAGCTGGCGACTTTGGCCTTGTGCTGCTTCTTCACCTGGGTGCGTTCGCTCTTCCACTCCTTGATCTCGGCCGGGGTCGGGGCCTCGTCGTCCTCGCTGGTAGCTTCGCCCTCGCCGTCGTCGTCGCCTTCGGGCTTGGCCTCGGCGGCCTTGATGCGGGCGTCCAGCTCGGCCTTGCGGGTGGCCAGCTCTTCGAGCTCGGCCACGTAGTCCTGCAGCAGGAAGTGCACCAGGCGGTGGTCCAGCGGGTTGGCCTTGTTCTGATCGTCCTCCAGCTGGCTGATGATGGTGGTGCGCCAGGCGTCCACCACGCCCCGGCAGCCGCGGGTCTGCAGGGTGCGGAACTCGTTCTTGTTGTCGAACCAGAAGCCGGCAATGATGCCGCGCACCGCAAAGCGGTCGAGCATGCCGGTGGGCTCCAGGGCGGCGGAGAAACTGCCCAGCAATTCATCGCGCAGCCGCGTCAGGCGGCCGCCGTTGCCGGAGAGCGCGGTGATGCTGGCGCCGTGCTCGGCCCACCAGGCTTCGAAGGCGGCCAGCACGCGGGCCTCGCGTTCCTGCAGGCCGGTGTCGGCCTCGATGGCCGGCTTGAGGTCGCGCTTCTCGCTCAGGTGGTCGGCGAAGTCCACGTAGTCGGGATCGTCCGCCCGGGGCGTGAACAGGTGCATCGGGTCGAGGCCCTGGGCGTCGAACAGGGGGCGCCGGGCCTCGATCTCCTTCAGCGGCACGCCGCCCTTGAGGTGGGCGCGCACGTCCTGGGGCTCGGGCGGCGGGGTGTTGTCGGCGTAGCGGCGGATGTTCAGGTTGTAGTCGTTCTCGCGCAGCTCCTCGAGGGGCACGACCCGGGCGAAGCCGGGCACATCCTCGAAGGCATCCCAGGTGCTGACGATCTTCTCGATGTGTTCCGGCAGCAGGTGGTTCTGGGCACGCCCCTCGTGGAACTCCCGGTCGGCGTTGATGAACAGGACGCGGCCCTTGCGCTCCCCGGGCTTGGCGCCCCTGGCGCGCAGCACCAGGATGCTCGCCGGGATGCCGGTGCCGTAGAACAGGTTGGGTGCCAGGCCGATCACCGCCTCCACCAGGTCGTCTTCCAGCAGGCCGGCGCGGATGCGCTTCTCGTCGCCGCCGCGGAACAGCACGCCGTGGGGCATGACGGTGGCCAGGCGACCGTTGGCGTTCAGGCTGGCGACCATGTGCTGCAGGAACATCAGGTCGGCCTTCTTGGCGCCCTCGGGCACGCTGCCGTAGTGGAAACGCTCCGGGAAGTGCGGGCTGGAGGTGTAGCCGATGGAGAACGGCGGGTTGGTGAGGATGCGGTCGAAGCGCTTGAGCTCGCCGCCCTCCACGTGCTGCGGATCGGTCAGGGTGTCGTCGTTGCGCAGGTCGGCGCTGCTGATTCCGTGCAGCAGCATGTTCATCTTGGCGATGGCCCAGACCGAGCCGGAGGCCTCCTGACCGAACAGGTTGAGTTTGCGCGTGTCGCCACC
Organism: Thioalkalivibrio sp. ALR17-21; assembly: GCF_000420185.1. NCBI lineage: Bacteria > Pseudomonadati > Pseudomonadota > Gammaproteobacteria > Chromatiales > Ectothiorhodospiraceae > Thioalkalivibrio > Thioalkalivibrio sp. ALR17-21. The sequence goes on from NZ_ATUL01000007.1 coordinate 2,059, forward strand.
CTGCTCTTCCAGGTTCTCCTTGGACAGGATCAGCATCCCGCCCGACCCCATGCACGGGTCGTACACGCTGTGGCCCTCCTGCGGATCCATCAGCCGCACTATCATGCGGACCACCGGCCGCGGGGTGTAGAACTCGCCGCCCTTCTTGCCGGCCGAGTCGGCGAAATCGCGGATCAGGTACTCGTAGGCGGCCCCCAGCAGGTCGGGGAACTCGAAGTCCTCGTTACGCAGGCGGTACTCGCTGAAGTGGACGATCAGGTCGCGCAGCTTCTTGTCCGGCAGCGTGGTGGAGCCCACCTTGCGGGTGAAGTCGATGTGCTCCAGCACCCCGGCCAGGCTGGGGTTGTGCTCTTCCAGTCCGGCCAGCGCCTTGTTCAGCTCGTTGCCCACGCCCTGGTGGGCCTCGTTCAGCAGGTACTCCCAGCGCGCTTTCGGCGGCACGTAGAAGTCCGCCTTGTACCAGCTCGGCATCTCGACGAGCCTGGCGATCTCGTCCTCGCTCTTGCCGCTGGCGCGCAGGTTGTCGCGCACCTCTTCCCGCCGCTGCTCGAAGACGTCCGAGCAGCGCTTCAGGAACAGCATGCCGAAGATGTACTCCTTGAACTCCGAGGCGTCCATGCGCCCGCGGAGGATGTCCGCCGCCGCGAACAGGTGCCGTTCGAGCTGGTTCAGGGTGAGGATCATGCAGGGGCCATCCTTGAGTCGCGTGAGGGGGTGGCGTCGCATCCGCCGTTTGCACCGGCCATGTTCGCCCGACGTGACGACAACGCCCGTCGCCCGGCCGAGCGTCATGGTATCGATCCCGATTCCACCCCGCCACGACCGGACCATGCCCCGGCCGCGGGGCGCGCAAGCACTTTCCTCCGTCAGGACACGGGCTCGCCACCATGCCGCCCCGGGAACCGATCCGGGAAGTCCAGCCACCACCCGTCGCCCGGTCTTGCGTGCAGCCGCGCACCCCGATCATGCGGAGGCCGTCACGCCCTCGCGCCCGGGCCGTACATCCTCATTTACAGCAACTCGCGGGGCCGCCCCGCATCCGCTTTCCCATAACGAATCAGGCCTCCTGAGCGGCCTTTTGCTCAAGGTGACGATGCAGCAATGCGCCCGTCACTACCACGCCGAGGTCGAGCACCAGGAGTACCGTCCACACCGCCCAGGCGGGATTGAGCTCCCCGTGGATCATCTGTGTGATCAGCGGGATCAACAGGGGCAGAAGGAGGAAAATAACCAGCGGGAGCACGAATATCGCCAGCAAAATCCGCATGGTTGCAAACAGCGTCGAGGTCCATATGAAAGCTCCCCCGGTGCGTCGCCACTCGGCGATCTCGTGCGCGCTGGCGGCGGTCAGCCCGATGACGCCGGCGAGCATTGCCCAGACCAGACCGGTTTCGACGATGTGTTGCCAGGCTTGCAGCGCCGCATCGGGCACGCGAGCGGCTGACAGGCCATCCTCGCCCCAGGCCAGCCAGATCAGCGCTCCTCCGGCCACGGCCAGCGTCCAGAACAACGGGACAAGTCCGATTCCGTTGGCAGCGCGAAAGTCCGGGCAGTCGACCACGGTGCGCGAAATCACAAGGCCGAGCCACAGCATGAAAACGAACTCGAACACCAGAGGTATCAGCAGGTGGCTGGCGGGCAGCCCGTCGGCCACCGCCCGGGCAGCCAGCGCGTAGAACACCACCAGGGTGGCCAGCCGCACGCCCAGCGTCAGCCGGTCGGTCGCCAGCGACCGCCGCAGTGCGCCCCCATGTCTTGCGCATCGTACGGCCCGTAATCGGTATCGTTGCCTCTTCCTGCACCCACATCTCCCCCGTACCCGTCGTCTCTCGCGGTGATGTCGACCCGTATCCAGGGTCACCACAGAAAGGGCTGGCATTCCCGACCAAACCCTAAATATCAGGAGGGAATATCGCAATCGCGAGGACGCCAGAATTTCGGTGTATTCCGGGCGAAGGCGACCTTGCTCTGCCCGCTGGCGCGATCGTGCCCGGGTGGGGGAAACTGGCGGGCACTGGCGACTGTGGTGCGGGGATGGAGCATGGACGGATCCGGTGGCGGGCTGCGGGGAAACCGTGCGGGGGTGGCCCGGGCGCGCTGTTCGGGGTGGGTACTGCGCGTGGCGGGCTACGCCGGGATCTGGTGGATCCTGACCGAGGGCGATCCGGGGGCCTGGTGGTGGGGCGTGCCGGCGATCCTGGCGGCGGCCTGGCTCAATCCCTTCGCGCCGGGATGGACGGGGGGCTGGCGAATCCGCGGGATCATCGCCTTCGTGCCGGTGTTTCTGTTCTTTTCGCTGCGCAGCGCGCTGGATGTGGCCTGGCGTGCGGTGCATCCCCGTTGCCCGCTGGAGCCGGCCCTGCTGGATTACCCCTGGGCGCTGCCGGCGGGGACCCCGCGCCTGATGTTCGCCAATCTGGTCAATCTGATGCCCGGGACCCTGTGCGTGCGCATCTCGGAACAGGCGATTACGCTGCATGTGCTGGCCCGTCCCCGCCGGACCCAGGACATGCTGGAGCGTCTGGAGGGGCATGTGATGAACATGTTTCAGCCAGAATCGCCCAATGACTGATCTGTTCCCGTTCCTGGTGATCCTGCTGATGCTCAACATCGTGGTGGGGCTGATGCGGGTGCTGCGCGGTCCAACGGCCGCCGACCGCATGCTGGCCGCGGAGATGTTCGCGACCTCGGCCATCGCCATCGCGCTGCTGCTGGCAGTGCTGACGCAGCGCGAGGCCCTGGTGGATCTGGCGCTGGTGTTTGCGCTGCTGTCGGCGCTGGCGGTGGTCACGTTCGTGAACCGCGCCTGGTCCGGCCGCACCCGTTCCAGCGACGAGGAGCACCGGCCGTGAGCCTGACGGGCGTGATCGGGGGGATCCTGACGGTGGGCGGTGTGCTGTTCCTGCTGCTGGGTACGCTGGGGCTGCTGCGTTTTCCGGATGTGTATACCCGCCTGCATGCCCAGCCCAAGGCCGACAACATCGGCCTGGGTATGATCTGCCTGGGGCTGGGGGTGTATTCGGGCAGTCTGACCCTGACCCTGAAGCTGCTGCTGGTGTGGCTGCTGATGCTGGTCGCCACGGCCGTGGGGGCGGGTCTGATCGCACGCGCCGCGTTGCGCCGCGGTATCCGGCCGTGGGGGCTGTGAATGGGCGCCCTGGGTCTGGCATTCGACGGGATTCTGGTCACGGCGCTGCTGTGGACCGCCTGGCAGGCGATCCACGCGGCAGGCCTGTTCCGCGCGGTGGTCAGTTTCATAGTATTCGGGCTGCTGATGGCGCTGGCCTGGGTGCGCCTGGAGGCGCCGGACATCGCTCTGGCCGAAGCGGCAATCGGCGCGGGCATCACCGGTGCGCTGCTGCTGTCCGCGCTGGGGCGGCTGGACTGGGAGGCGGGGCGCGCGTCGGATGTGTGCCAGCGCGGGCGCGACCGGGCGTTCTGGCTGCCGATGGGGCTGTTGCTGCTGGCCGGCCTGGGCGGGGCGGCGTGGCTGCTCCCGGCCCCGGGGCTGGGCGAACCGGTGGCCGCGGAACTCGGGCGCTCCGGGGTGGAAAACCCGGTCACCGCCGTACTGCTCAACTTCCGCGCCTTCGACACCTTGCTGGAGATCGCCATTCTGCTGCTGGGCGTGGTCGTGCTGTGGTCGCTGGGTCCTACCCCCTGGCCTTCCTCGCCCGAACTGGTGTCGCCCGCCCTGCCCGCTCTGGGCCGGGTGCTGTTCCCTGCCTTCGTGCTGGTCTCGGCCTATCTGCTGTGGCGCGGCAGTCATGCGCCGGGGGGTGCCTTCCCCGCGGGCGCGGTGATGGGCGCCGGTGGGGTGCTGATGCTGCTGGCCGGCGCCCGGCCCTGGCTGTCGGGTGACGTCTACGGCCCGTGGCGCTGGGCGCTTGCGCTGGGGATGACCGCGATGCTGGGGGTGGCCTTCGCAGTGATGGCCGGGGGGCACGGGTTCTTCGAGTACCCGGTCGAGCTGGCCGGCTGGCTGATCCTGCTGCTGGAGCTTGCCGCGGGGCTCTCCATCGCGCTGCTGCTGTTCGCGCTGTATCTGGGTGGCGAGCCCCCGGCCGACTGGGACACCCGGAGGCCGGCATGACCCTGTATCTGCTGCTGGCCATCGCGCTGCTGATCATCGGCCTGCACGGGCTGTGCGTCCGTGCGCAGCTGATGCGCAAGATCCTCGCGCTGAACGTCCTGACCACCGCGGTCTTCCTGCTGCTGGTGGCGCTGGCGCATGCCGCCGAGGTACTGGACCCCGTGCCTCACGCGATGGTGCTGACGGGCATCGTGGTGACGGTGTCGACCACGGCGGTGGCGCTGGGGCTGATGGTTCGCCTGCTGGAGCGGCGTGGCGGGCCCGCGAACGGCCACCACGGCCGGGACTCGCGCGACCCGTGAGCATCGCGCTGGCCACGGCCATGGTGGTGGGGCTGCCGCTGATGGCGGCGGCCGTCGCCTTCGCGCATCCGCGACGGGGCCGCATGGCGACGCTGGGTACCGGACTGCTGCTGTTGCCGGTACTGGCCGTTCTGGTCCTCGAAAACCTGCGCACCGGCCCCTGGCGCCAGGACCTGGGGGGCTGGGCCGCGCCATTGGGAATCGGCTGGCAGATCGATGCCCTCGCCCTGACCCTGCTTGTCCTGACCACTGTGGTCGCGCTGGCCGCGGCGATCTATCGCCTTGCCGAGCGCCGTCTGGTGCCGGAAAGTCGCCAGAGACGGTATTTCTGGCCGTTGTGGCTGTTTTTGTGGGGCGGGCTCAACGCCTTGTTCCTGTCCGCCGATCTGTTCAATCTCTACGTGATCCTGGAGATGGTGGCGCTGGCGGCGGTGGCGCTGATCGCCGCCGCCGGCGGGCCGGCGCTGGCCGCGGCATGGCGCTACTTCCTCGCAACGCTGCTGGGCTCCACGCTGTATCTTCTGGGTGTCGCCCTGCTCTACGGCCAGTACGGCGCGCTGGATATCGCCCTGCTGACCGGCCGGGCCGCGGAGGAGCCCGTCACCCTGGCGGCTGCGGTGATGATCACCCTGGGTCTGTTGCTGAAGGGGGCGATCTTCCCGCTGCATTTCTGGCTGCCCTCGGCCCATGGGCGAGCGCATGCGGCGGTCAGTGCGGTGCTTTCCGCTGTGGTGGTGACCGCGGCGTTCTATCTGCTGGTGCGTCTGTGGTTCGGTCCGTTTGGCGGGATGCTTCCGGGGCTGTCCGCACAGCTGCTGGGCCTGCTGGGGGCGGCGGCGGTCATCTGGGGCGGTGTGCTGGCCATGCTCCAGCGCCACCTGAAGATGGTGATTGCCTATTCCACGGTGTCGCAGCTGGGGTTCGCCCTGCTGGTGTTCCCGCTGGCCGCCGCCGGCGCCCTCCCCGAGCAGGCCCATGCAGGCATGCTGATGCTGCTGCTGGCCCATGGCCTGGCCAAGGGCAGCCTGTTCCTTGCGGCGGGCTGTCTGGCCTGGCAGTGGGGCAGCGACCACCTGCGCCGTATCGGCCCGCCGATGGCCGGCGGCAGCCTGCTGGCCTGGATCGCGATCGCGCTGGCGGCGGCGAGTCTGGTGGGTCTGCCGCCCAGCGGGGGCTTCGTTGCCAAGTGGTGGCTGCTGGAATCGGCCCTGGCCGCGCGCGCCTGGCCCTGGGCGGCAGTGATCGTGCTCGGGACGTTCATCACCGCCGGATACCTGTGGCGCATCCTGCGTGATCCATTGCGTGCGGGAAGCGTTGATGCGGCCGCGGTCCCCGCACGGGCGCAACCGCTGCCCATTCCGCTCGCCATGCCCCGGGCCGCATTGCTGCTGGCCCTGGCGGCGATCGCGAGCGGCCTGTTCGCCACGGCGCTGCGCTCGGCCTTTGAGGCCGGGGGGCTGGCCGCATGAACGCCACGCAGCTCGCACTGCTGCTTGCCGTGCTGGCACCATGGCTGGCCCTGACCGCGCTCGCGCTCCCCGCCCTGCGTCGCCGGGCCACCATCCTGCTGCCGCTGGCGGCCCTGCCGGCGCTCTTGCTGGCCCTGGCAGGCCCCGACCCCGATGCCGGGATCGTGCTGCCCGGGCTGCTGGATCAGGCCCGTCTGGCGCTGGATGGTACCGCCCGCACCTTTCTGTTGCCCGGCGCCCTGTTGTGGGTGCTCGCCGGGGCGTACGCCCATCGGCACCCGCTGACACACCCGCTGCGGTTTGCCGTGTTCTGGCTGCTGACCCTGGCCGGCTACCTGCTGCTGGTGCTGGCGGCGGATCTGCTCACCTTCTATGCCGGCTTCGCGCTGATGACCTTCGCGGCCTACGGTCTGGTCACCCACACCGGCGGCGTGACGGCCCTGCGGGCCGGACGGCTCTACCTCGGCCTGATGCTGATCGGCGAGGTCGCGCTGTTCACGGCGGTGGCCTGGACCACCATGCTCGCCGGTCCGGGGAATTCGCCGGATCTCGTCGGACTGGGTGCGGGCATGGAACCGGCCGCCGCCCTGCTGTTCGCGATCGGCTTCGGCCTGAAGCTGGGCGCGCCGGGGCTGCATGCCTGGCTGCCCCGGGCCCACGCGGTGGCGCCGGTGCCGGCCAGTGCGGTGCTGAGCGGGGTGATGATCAAGGTCGGCGCCCTGGGGGCATGGCGACTGCTGGAAGGCGGTCTTGAGATCCCCGGGCACGGCGACCTGATCCTGACCGCGCTGGGCCTCACGGGCACCTTTTATGCCGTGGCCGCGGGTCTGCGCCAGTCCGAACCCAAGACCATCCTCGCCTGGTCCAGCGTCAGTCAGATGGGTCTGGTGGTCGCCCTGCTCGGGATGGCCGCGGCCGGGACGTCGCCGGCCGCGGTCTGGGCGGGCCTGGCGGTGATGCTCGCTCATCACGGTCTGGCCAAGGGGGCGCTGTTCCTCGGAACGGGGCTGCTGGCCACGGCGGCGGATCGGTGCACCCGGAGGGCGTTGCTGTTTGGCCTGGCGCTGGCCGGGTCCGCGCTCGCGGCCGCGCCGCTCTCCGGCGGCGCCCTGGCCAAGGCCGCCCTCACGACCGGAATGCCCGGCTGGCTGGCGGGGGTGACCGGCACCGCCACCGCCCTGCTGATGCTGCATTTCCTGCGGCACACGGCCAGCCACACCCCGGATCCAGAACCGGAGCGGTCGACCCGCGGCAATGACCGCCACCGGGGCATGATGGGGTGCATGGTGCTCTGGTGGGCGACCCTCGCGGCCGGGCTTGTGCTGCCCTGGTGGGTGGCCGATGCTTCCCTGCGCGAATACGTCCTGACCACATCGGCCATCGGGAACGGTCTCTGGCCGCTGCTACTGGCCGGGGTACTGGCAGGCGGGGCATGGTGGCTGCGATCCCTGTGGCCCGGGATCGGCGTGGCCGCGGCGCGGCCACCCGCACCCGGCCGAAGCGCCCCGCGCCCCCTGCCCGGCATGGGCCGGCTGGCTCACTGGTGGACCCTGACCGAACGCCAGCTGCATCGCTGGCCGGTCATCGGGCGTGTGGCCACCACGATGATCCTGCTGCTGGCGCTCGCGCTGGCCTTTTCGTCCATCCCATAGCGTCCTCGTCATTGCGAGGAGCCGAAGGCGACGCGGCAATCGGCCGACGTTGGCGACGCGCCGGGACCGGTGGCTCTGGACGGAGATCGCCACGTCGCTTCGCGACTCGCGATGACGGGAGAGAGCCCCGCACTTACTAGGGGAACGAGCCTCGCGACTCGCGATGGCGGGGGCATAAAACGGCGTCGCGCGGGCGGGTGCGGGTGGATGCCCCGCGGGTCCGTGTCAGGCAGAATGCGCGGGACGGTTCCGGACGAAGGCAGGCGCATGACCGAGCAACAGTTGCGCGAGGCGGTGATCGACACGGCGCTCGAAACCAACCGGCGCGGCCTCAACCAGGGTACATCCGGTAACGTCAGTGTACGCTGCGGTCACGGCCTGCTGATCACCCCCTCCGGCGTGGCGTACGAGGACCTGGCGCCGGAGGATCTGGTGTACATGGATGCCGAGGGACGCTGGCCCGCGCACCAGAAGCCTTCCAGCGAATGGCATTTTCATCGCGCGATCCTGCGGGAACGCGAAGATATCCATGCGGTGGTGCACGTGCATTCGGTGTACGCCAGCGTGGTCGCGATCCAGCAGCGCGACATCCCGCCGCTGCATTACATGATCGCGGCCGCCGGCGGCGACTCCATCCGCTGTGCCCCGTATGCCACCTTCGGGACCCCGGAACTCTCGCGACATGCGCTTGCCGCACTGGATGACCGCTACGCCTGTCTGCTGGCGAACCACGGGATGATCGCCACCGGGCCGGACCTCGCACGCGCGCTGTGGCTCACCGAGGAGGTCGAACTGCTGGCGCAGCAGTACGTGCTGAGCCTGTCCATCGGCGGCCCCGCCCTGCTGGATGCCGCGGAGATGCAGCGCGTGCGGGAGGCTTTCAAGCAGTACGGCCCGCGGCGGGAGGCGGCCCCGAACGGATCCGGACAGGAACCGGACGACCCCTGAGACGGCGTGACGCGCCCCGGGCTCGCCCGGTCTATTCTTTCGTTTTCACCCCTGCGAGCAGAGAGATTGCACCATGGCCAGCGGCACCCGTTTTTCGGTGGGCGAGATCGTCCATCACCTCAAGTATGATTACCGCGGCGTCATCGTGGATGTCGACCCGGTCTACAACGGCTCGGACGAATGGTACGAGACGGTCGCGAAGAGCCGGCCGCCCAAGGACCAACCGTGGTACCACGTGCTGGTGGATGGCTACACCCACAGCACCTATGTGGCCGAGCGCCATCTGGAAAGCGACACCTCGGGCGAACAGATCGATCACCCGGACCTGGGCAAGTTCTTCGACCGCTTCATGAACGGGCGTTACAGTCGCGAGAACCAGACCCGGACACACTGAGGACACCATGAGTCAGGACAACCGCCGCTCGCGCGTGGTCACCGAAGGGCCACGCCGCACACCCAATCGCGCCATGCTGCGTGCCGTCGGGTTCGGGGACGACGACTTCCAGCGTCCCATCGTCGGGATCGCCAACGCGCACAGTACGATCACCCCCTGCAACACGGGGATCGGCGCGCTTGCCGAACGCGCGGAACGGGCGGTGCGTCAGGCCGGCGGCATGCCCCAGACCTTCGGCACCATCACCATCTCCGACGGCATCTCCATGGGCACGCCGGGGATGAAGTACTCGCTGGTCTCGCGCGAGGTGATCGCCGATGCGATCGAAACCGTGGTCAACGGGCAGAGCATGGACGGGGTGCTGGCCACCGGGGGCTGCGACAAGAACATGCCCGGGGCGATGATCGCCCTTGCCCGCCTCAACGTGCCGGCCGTCTTCGTCTATGGCGGCACCATCAAGCCCGGCCATTACAAGGGACAGGAGCTGACCATTGTCAGTGCCTTCGAGGCCGTGGGGCAGCACGGCGCGGGTCGGCTGTCCGACGAGGACCTGCAGGGCGTGGAGCGCAACGCCTGTCCCGGCGCCGGCTCCTGCGGGGGCATGTATACCGCCAATACCATGTCCTCGGCGTTCGAGGCGCTGGGGATGAGCCTGCCCGGATCCTCGACCCAGGCCGCCGAGGATCCGGAAAAGGGCGAATCCGCGGCACGCTCCGGCGAGGTCCTGCTGGAGGCGATCCATGCCGATCGCAAGCCGCGCGACATCCTCACCCGCCCGGCCTTCGAGAATGCCCTCGCGGTGGTCATGGCCCTGGGCGGCTCCACCAACGCGGTGCTGCACCTGCTGGCGATCGCGCACGCCGCCGAGGTGCCCCTGGATCTGGACGATGTCGAACGGATTCGCCGTCGCACCCCGGTCCTGTGCGATCTCAAGCCCTCCGGGCGTTACGTCACCACCGCCTTCCACCAGGCCGGCGGCACACCGCTGGTCATGCGGCTGCTGCTGGATGCCGGACTGCTGCACGGCGATTGCCTGACCATCAGCGGGGAAACCCTGACCGAAACCCTGCGCGACGCGCCGACCGCACCTCCGGCCGAGGCCGCCGACATGGTCCGCACCCCGGCCGACCCGCTCTATCCACAGGGCCACCTGGCGATCCTCAAGGGCAGCCTGGCCCCCGAAGGTGGCGTGGCCAAGGTGACCGGCCTCAAGCGGCGCAGCATCCGGGGACCCGCCCGGGTATTTGATTCCGAGGAGGCCTGCCTCGACGCGATTCTCGCCGGCAAGATCCGCGAGGGCGACGTGATCGTCATTCGCCATGAAGGACCGCGCGGCGGGCCCGGGATGCGCGAGATGCTGGCCCCCACCGCGGCGCTGATCGGTGCCGGTCTGGGAGATGCAGTGGGTCTCGTCACCGACGGGCGATTCTCCGGTGGCACCTACGGCATGGTCGTGGGTCATGTCGCGCCCGAGGCGGCCGCGGGTGGTCCCATCGCGCTGGTGCAGGAAGGCGACCCGATCGTGATCGACGCCGACCGGAACCAGCTGGATCTGGACATCGACCCCGAGGAACTGGAGCGCCGCCGGTCCGCCTGGAAGGCCCCGGAGCCCCCGGTGGCCCGCGGCGTACTTGCCAAATACGCGCGCACGGTGGGCTCGGCCAGCCGCGGCGCCGTGACCGACGACTTCTGAGCCGGACCGGCGCAGCCTCCGCATGACCCATCCTGACCCGCGCTCGCCGCGCTTCAGCATGATGCCTCCGGTGATCGGCTTTCTGCTGGTCACCAACGTCCTGCTGTTCCTGGCCATGCCCGCGCTGGGCAACTGGCTGATGGCCCATTTCGCCCTGTGGCCGATCGGCACCCCGTCCACCATCATGCAGGACGGGTCGATGATGCGCGTGCCGGATTTCCAGGTATGGCAGCTGGTGACCTACGGTTTCCTGCACGGTGGCCCGCTGCACCTGTTCGTCAACATGTTCGTGGTGTGGATGCTGGGCGTTCAGGTCGAGAATTCATGGGGTTCGCGCATGTTCGCGACCTATTTCCTGATCTGCGTGATCGGCGCCGGGCTGGTGCAGCTGGTGGTCACCGCGGGCGGCAACGGGGATGCCATCTACCCGACGGTGGGCGCCTCAGGCGGGGTCTTCGGGGTCCTCCTGGCGTTCGGGATGATGTTCCCCAACCAGCGCCTGTTCCTGATTTTCCTGCCCATCCCGATCAAGGCCAAGTATTTCGTGATCGGCTACGGCATCCTGGAGCTGTATCTCGGGGTGTCCGGGACCATGTCGGGGATCGCCCATTTCGCGCATCTGGGCGGCATGGTGGTCGGCCTGCTGATGATCCAGTACTGGCGCGGGCGGTTGCCGGTTCGGCCCCGGCATCGTCGGCTTTGGTGGTGAGCGCCGGGCCCGGACGCGTCAGCTGTCCGTCCGCGTGCGCAGGTAGTCGCGGAAATCGTCCTTGAGTTCGGGGTGCTTGAGCGCGAACTCGACTGTGGCTTCGAGGTAGCCGAGTTTGCTGCCGCAGTCGAAACGTCGCCCGGAAAACTCCCAGGCCGTCACGCGCTCCTCCTCGCGCAGGCGATCGATGGCATCGGTCAGCTGGATCTCGCCGCCGGCCCCGGGTTCCTGCCGTTCCAGCAGATCGAAGATCCGCGGCGTCAGCACATAGCGCCCGACCACGGCCACGTTCGACGGCGCATCGGCCGGATCGGGTTTTTCCACGATGCCCTTCACGTCCCAGCTGCGGGGGGCTGTGCGTTCCGGATCGATGATGCCGTACTGATGGGTGCGGTCTTCGGGCACCTCTTCCACGCCCAGCACGCTGCAACCATGGCTGTTGTACTGTTCCACCATCTGCGCGGTGGCCCCGCCATCGACCGCCTCGATCAGGTCATCCGCCAGGATCACGGCGAACGGTTCTTCGCGCACCACGGGGCGCGCACACGCGACCGCATGCCCCAGCCCCAGGGCTTCGGCCTGGCGCAGATACACGCAGGTGACGCTCGATGGAACGATGTTGCGGATGCGTTCGAGGAGCTTGGTCTTGCCCCGTTCCTCCAGCTCGTTCTCCAGCTCGTACGCCTTGTCGAAGTGATCGGGAATGGCGCGCTTGTTACGTCCGGTGACGAACACCAGGGTATCGATCCCCGCCGCGACGGCCTCTTCGGCGGCATACTGGATCAGCGGCTTGTCCACCACCGGGAGCATTTCCTTGGGGTTGGCCTTGGTCGCCGGCAGAAAGCGCGTCCCCATGCCGGCCACGGGAAAGACCGCGGTACGGATTCGTTTGCTCTTTTCGGTCATGTGCCCTCCGGGCTGCGGGGCATGGCCGCACGATGGCGGTCATGCCCCGGCCGCTCTCCCTATTCCAGTTCAATCCGATCCAGATTCATTTCCACCGTCCGTTCGCCAATGCCGGACACCTCGGTCAGGGCCTGCACGGATTCGAAATCACCGTGTTCTTCCCGGTGTTCGAGGATGGCACGCGCCGTGACCTCACCGACATTGCTCAGGGTGACCAGCTCCTCCAGCGGTGCCGAATTGACGTTGACGGGCACCTGTTCGCCGGCAGTGACCGGCGAGCCGAGGCTCAGCCCCAGCGCCATGGCGGGCAGCAACATCCGGGCAAAACGGAACATGGATACAGTACGGATCATGGTGAACCTCCTTGTTTTTTCAATGGTGGCGAGCGCCATCTTCCGTGCGCTCACCATGGATCCTAGCCCGATCACTGCGTCGGGGAAACCCCCTGCATGCGTCCCGCGATCGTCCGCATCGCCGCGGCGGGATCCTGCGCACGGGTGATCGGCCGGCCGACCACAATGGCACTGGCGCCGGCCTCCAGTGCCCGTTCCGGCGTCATCACCCGTTTCTGGTCGTCGCCCCCGGCCGTCTCCAGGCGAATCCCGGGCGTCACCAGCCTGGGCGCCGCTCCCAGCTCCCGGCGCAGCATCGCAGCTTCGCGCGCCGAGCAGACCAGCCCGTCCAGCCCCGCCTGCTCCACCGCCAGGCGCCCCAGGCGCATGACCTGGCCATCCGGGGTGTCCTGTACGCCGGTCTCCTCCAGGGTTGCGCGGTCACTGGAAGTCAGCACCGTTACGGCCAGCAGGACCGTCTGTTCGTTGACCTCGCGGACCGCGTCACGGGCCGCCCGCATCATCGCCAGGCCGCCGGAAGCGTGCAGGTTCACCAGCCACACATCCATGCGGGCAGCCGCGCGACAGGCGGCCGCAACCGTGTTGGGGATGTCGTGAAACTTGAGGTCCAGGAATACCCGGAAGCCGAGAGCGTGCAGGCGTTCGACCAGGTCCGGTCCGGCGACCACGAACAGCTCGAAACCCACCTTCAGCGCACACTGGCGGGGGTCCAGACCGCGTGCAAAGGCCAGCGCCTCGTCGCCGGAGGCGAAGTCCAGGGCGACGATCAGCCGCGGCTCCTGCAGGTTCGGGGTTTCCGTTACCGGGTCCATTCAGTGGCTCTCCTCGCGAATCAGTGCCGCTTCGGCGTCTTCGGTGGTCTGATCGATATCGAAATCCAGCCCGCGCAGGGTGTCCCAGCGCCGGCAGCTGGGGCATTGCCAGACATGGCCGCGGCCCTGGTAGCCACAGTTGGTACATTGATACAGGTGCTGACTGCGCAGCTGATCCGACAGCGCCTTCTCGAAGGCCGTGAATTCGCTCACGTAGCTCTGCACCGCGGGCAGTACCTTCATCCAGCGCACCGCCTCCAGCAGCCCCGAGGTGGGCACCGGACGCTGGGCCAGGATGACCCCCAGCTCATGCAGCGCCCGGTCCATGCGTCCGGTCCGTCGATACAGCCGCATCAGTGCGATACGCGCCATGGTCACGCCGCGTTCCTCGGCCAGGTCGGTCAGTACTTGTTCCAGCGCCGCCAGACGATGCTCGCCCGGCAGGGCCTGATGCAACTGCTCCAGCCGCGGGACCAGCAACGGTGCCAGCCGCGGCGTCCGGGCGACTGCGTCGCTGCCGTGATCAATGGCCTCGCGAATGCGTCCCTCGCGTTCGGCGATTTCCGATTTCAGCAGCAGGGCCCGCGACAGGCCCGGTACCAGGGCTTCGGCCTGGCCTGCCCGTTCGGAGGCCTCGGCCAGGTCATTGCGTTCCAGCGCCTCGCTCGCCAGTTCGCAATGGTAATGCGCAACCCGCAGGGGTTCCTGTGGCGAGCCCTCGGCGCGCAGCCGGTTGCCGACCTCGATCGCCTTGCCCCACTCGCGCTGCGTCTCGTATACGTGCCGCAAGCCTTCCAGTGCCTCGGAGGCCTGGTTCGGCGAATTCATGAGTTCGCGGAACACCCCCTCGGCCCGATCAAGCACCCCCGCCAGCAGGAAGTCCTGGCCCAGTTCGCACAGCGCCTGTGCCCGCTGGGCGTCGGTCAGCGCCGGGCGCGCCACCAGGTTCTGGTGAATGCGGATCGCGCGGTCGACTTCGCCCCGCCGCCGGAACAGGCGCCCCAGGATCACGTGCGTTTCAAAGGTTTCATGGTCGACTTCGACCATTTCGATGAAGGTCTGCAGGGCATCGTCGGTACGATCGTCCAGCAGATATCGTACGCCCTGGAGATAGCGGTCCAGCGCGGGATCGCGGGTTTCTTCCTCCTCGGGAACACCTCGGCGCGCGGCCCACCAGCCACTGGCGGCGGCAACCGGCAACAGCAGCCAGAACCAGTCCTCAATCATTCCGGTTCAGTAGAAATCCCGCATCGGCGCGGTCCGCAGCTGTTCCACTTCGACCCGCAGCGCACGGTTCTCATCCCGCAGCCGGTCGATCTTGCGTTGCAGACGCCGTAGCCTCAGCCAGAAGATCAGGGATGCAATCAGTACGCCCGCCAGGGCGCTCAGGCCCAGGAGCACGATCAAGGGGGCCTCGAGGGTGAGACCGGGGAGATGAAGGGTGGCAGCGCCCTCGTTGAACACCACCAGGATCCCGATGCTCGAGGAGATCAGGATCAGGGCCACGAATGCGACCCAGTGCCGCAGCCGGGACTTTCCGCGCTCGGCCATTCGTCGTATCCGCCTACTGGTCCTTTTGCGCGCCGTCATTGACGCGTTCCCGCAATTCCTTGCCGGGCTTGAAGTGAGGGACATATTTGCCGGGCAGGGCCACGCCCTCGCCGGTCTTGGGATTCCGCCCCATGCGCGGGGGCCGGAAATGCAGCGCAAAGCTGCCGAATCCGCGAATTTCCACCCGCTCGCCACTGGCCAGTGCCTGACTCATCCGCTCCAGCAGGGCCTTGACGCTCAGCTCGACGTCGCGTGGCGGAAGGTGCGGTGATTTGCGGGCAAGATTGTCGATCAATTCCGATTTGGTCATCTGGCACTCGCAGCAAAGGGGGAGGAAAGACAAAAAAAGGCCCGCACCCGCGATGGCGACGCGGATGCGGGCGGTGGAACGGGGCTTAGTCGTTCTTGCCCATCTGTTCCTTCAGCAGGTCGCCCAGCGAGGTGGTGGCGCCGCCGCCCTGCCCGTATTCGGACACGGCTTCGGCCTCCTCGGCACGATCCTTCGCCTTGATGGACAGGCTGATCGCACGGGTCTTCTTGTCCACACCCATGAACTTGGCCTCGACCTCGTCGCCCACGTTGAGCACCGTGCGCGCGTCTTCCACGCGGTCCTGGGAGATGTCGGCGGCGCGCAGGATCCCGTCGATGCCATCGGCCAGTTCGATCACGGCGGCCTTGGCGTCCACTTCCTTGACCGTACCCTTCACGATGCTGCCCTTGCTGTGTTCGGCCACGAAGTTGGCGAACGGGTCGCGGTCCAGCTGCTTCAGGCCCAGAGAGATGCGTTCGCGTTCCGGATCCACGGACAGGACCACGGCCTCGACCTCGTCACCCTTCTTGAAGTTGCGGATAGCCTCTTCGCCCGACTCGCTCCAGGAGAGATCCGACAGGTGGATCAGGCCGTCGATGCCGCCTTCCAGGCCCACGAACACGCCGAAATCGGTGATCGACTTGATCTGGCCACGGACCTTCTCGCCACGGTTGTGGTTGGCGGCGAAGTCGTCCCACGGGTTGGACTGGCACTGCTTCATGCCCAGCGAAATGCGGCGGCGCTCTTCGTCCAGGTCCAGG
Source organism: Thioalkalivibrio sp. ALR17-21 (assembly GCF_000420185.1). NCBI lineage: Bacteria > Pseudomonadati > Pseudomonadota > Gammaproteobacteria > Chromatiales > Ectothiorhodospiraceae > Thioalkalivibrio > Thioalkalivibrio sp. ALR17-21. The sequence continues at coordinate 18,012 of NZ_ATUL01000007.1, forward strand.
ATCATCACCTCGACCTCGTCGCCAATGGCCACGACCTTGCCCGGGTTGACGTTCTTGTTGGTCCAGTCCATTTCGGAGACGTGCACCAAGCCTTCCACGCCGTCTTCGATCTCGACGAAGCAGCCGTAGTCGGTGATGTTGGTGACCTTGCCGAAGATGCGGGTGCCGGTCGGGTAACGGCGGGTGATGTTCTCCCACGGGTCCTCGCCCAGCTGCTTCAGGCCCAGCGAGACACGCATGCGCTCGCGGTCGAACTTGAGAACCTTGACTTCGACTTCCTGGCCGATTTCAACGACATCGGACGGATGCTTGACGCGCTTCCAGGCCATGTCGGTGATGTGGAGCAGGCCGTCGATGCCGCCCAGATCCAGGAACGCACCGTAGTCGGTGAGGTTCTTGACGATACCCTTGACCTGCGCACCTTCCTGCAGGTTCTTGAGCAGTTCCTCGCGCTCGGCGCTGTATTCCTGCTCGACCACGGCGCGACGCGACACGACCACGTTGTTGCGTCGGCGGTCCAGCTTGATGAGCTTGAACTCCAGCTCCTTTCCTTCCAGATACGCGGTATCGCGCACCGGACGGACATCCACGAGTGAACCCGGCAGGAATGCACGGATGTCGCCCAGTTCGACGGTGTAGCCGCCCTTGACCTTGCCGGAGATCTTGCCGGTGACGTATTCCTCGTCTTCCATCGCCCGTTCGAGGCGATCCCAGGCCTTGGCACGCTTGGCCTTCTCGCGAGACATGCGGGTCTCGCCGAAGCCGTCTTCCGGGGTTTCCAGGGCAACTTCCACGACATCGCCCACGGCGACTTCGAGTTCCCCTTCGTCGTTCATGAACTGCTCGGTGGGGATGACCCCCTCGGACTTCAGGCCCGCGTTCACCACGACGACTTCCGGGTTCACCTCAATGACGGTGGCACTGAGGATGGCACCCGGCTGCATCTGGGTGTAGGCCATGCTCTCTTCGAGCAGTTGCGCGAAACTTTCACTCATGGATTTAAAAACCTGTAAAATTAAATGCGGTTACAGAAACTTCCTGAAACCGGTTTCAAGTGTTGTCGATCCCGCTGCCCGGGGTTTCGTCGGCAGGGGGGCGGTCTTCCGGGAGTACGTCCCGCAGGCGCTCCAGGATGAGATCGACCACGGCGACGATGTCCAGATCCGTGGTATCCAGGACCCAGGCATCCTCGGCCGGCTTGAGCGGCGCCACGCTGCGTTCGCGGTCGCGACGGTCGCGTTCTTCCATCTCTTCCCGAAGATCTTCAAGGCTAGCACTAAGTCCTTGTTCCAGCAACTGCAGTTGGCGACGCCGCGCACGTTCCTCGGCACTGGCATCGAGAAAGATCTTCAGATCCGCTTCGGGGAACACGATGGTCCCCATGTCGCGCCCGTCGGCGACCAGGCCCGGCGGCACCGCGAAATCGCGCTGGCGCTGCAGCAGTGCCTCGCGTACGGCGGGAATGGCCGCTGCACGCGAGGCGTCGTTGCCCGCCTGCTCGGTGCGCAGCTCCTCGTCGACGGGGTCGCCTTCCAGCAGGGTTGTGACCCGTGTGGCATCGCGGTCGATTTCAAAGCGCACGTCCAGCGCCTGAGCCAGGTCGGGGACGGCCGCCGCATCATCCGGCTCCACACCCTGCCGGCGTGCGGCCAGGCCCACCAGGCGGTACAGCGCGCCGCTGTCGAGCAGGTGCCAGCCCATGGCCGCCGCGATGCGCATGCAGACGGTACCCTTGCCTGCGCCGCCGGGACCGTCGATGGTCAGTACCGGGGTCATTGGGCCTCCAGGTGCAGTCCGGTCTGCCGCGCCAGGTCGGCGAAGTCGGGGAACGACGTCGCGACGTTGCGGCAATCGTGAATGGTGACGGGCGCGTCGGCGCGCAGTGCAGCCATGGCGAAGGCCATGGCGATGCGGTGATCTCCGTGGCTCTGGATCTCGCCACCCTGAAAACCGTCGCCCCCCTGAATGCGGATACCGTCCGGCCGGACCTCGCAGTCGACGCCGAGGGCCGCGAGGCCGTCGGCCATCACCTGGATGCGGTCGCTTTCCTTGACGCGCAATTCCTCGGCGCCGGTCAGCTCGGTCTCGCCGTGGGCGCAGGCGGCGGCGATGAAGATGGCCGGGAATTCGTCGATGGCCAGCGGCACCTGATCCTCCGGGATCTCGATCCCGCGCAGCTCGTGCGACAGCACCTCGATGTCAGCCACCGGTTCGCCACTGACCTCGCGCAGATCCAGCAGACGAATATCGGCGCCCATGCGGCGGAGGATCTCGATCACGCCGGTCCGGGTCGGATTGACCCCGACGTGGCGCAGGATCACGTGGGAACCTGGCGCGATCGACGCCCCGACCATGAAAAAGGCGGCCGAAGAGATATCCGCCGGTACGTCCACGTCGCCACCGCGCAGGCGCCCGCCGCCGGCCACACAGGCCGTGGCCCCGTCGCGTTCCACTTCGACGCCGAAACCTTCCAGCATGCGTTCGGTGTGATCGCGGGTTGGCGCGGGCTCGGTCACGCAGGTGCGGCCCTCGGCCCACAGGCCGGCAAGGAGCAGTGCGGACTTGACCTGGGCGGAGGCGACCTCGAGGGCGTATTCCGTGCCCTGCAACGGCTGTCCGCCCCGCACCCGCAACGGCGGGGTGCCGCCTTCGGCGGTGTCGATCCGCGCGCCCATGCGCGCCAGCGGCTCGGTGACCCGGCGCATGGGCCGACGCGACAGGGAGGTGTCGCCGGTGAGTTCGCTGTCGAACGCCTGCCCGGCGAGCACACCGCACAATAGTCGCATGGCGGTACCCGAATTGCCCATGTCCAGCGGACCCTCGGGCGCACGCAGGCCGTGCATCCCGACCCCCTCGATGATGACTTCGCCCGGCCCTTCGCGGCGGATGGGGACACCCATCGCGCGAAATGCTTCCAGGGTGGCGAGGCAGTCTTCCCCTTCGAGGAAGCCGGTCACGTGGGTGGTGCCTTCGGCCAGCGCCCCCAGCATGATCGCCCGATGCGAAATCGACTTGTCGCCGGCGACGCGCAGGGTCCCGCTGAGGACGCCGCCGGGTTGAACGGTCAGGGTATCCATCGGTTCAGGTATCCAGTTGAGCTCGGGCGGGATCACAGAAACGATCCCGCGTGGTCTTGGCGTGGGTGAATTCCTGCTCCAGGCGCTGTCCGTCGCCCTGCTCGATCGCCTGCCGCAGGGATTCGAGATCGGCCTGGTAACGTTCGATCACCTCCAGGATGGAGGGCCCGTTGGCAAGACAGATGTCGCGCCAGACGACCGGATCGCTGGAGGCAATGCGGGTGAAGTCGCGGAAACCGCCCGCCGCATAATGGAAGATCTCGTCGCGGTCGCTCATCTTCGACAGCGACGCCACCAGGGTAAAGGCCAGCACGTGCGGGAGGTGGCTGGTGGCTGCCAGCACGTGATCGTGATGCGCCGGCGTCATGAATTCGACCCGCGCGCCGGCGGTCTGCCACATCGCAGTCACGCGGTTGGTCGCCATTACGCTGGTGGCGTCGGCCGGCGTCAGGATCACCAGCCGTTCGCGGAACAGTTCGGGAAAGGCGGCCGCCACCCCGCTCTGCTCGGTGCCGGCGATCGGATGCCCGGGGACGAACTGCCGCGGAACCTCGCCGAACCCCCGCGCCAGGGCCTCCAGCACCGCCTGTTTGCTGCTGCCCACGTCGGTCAGCGGCGCATCCTCCGGCCAGATCCCGGCGAGCGATGCCGCCAGCCCTTCCATGGCGCCCAGCGGCACGGCCAGCACGCCCATGTCGGCACCCCGGGCCGCTTCGGCCGGATCGTTGGTCCATTCGTCGATCACGCCCAGGCGTTCGGCCTCGCGCAGATTGTCCGGATTGCGCGAACAGCCCACGACCGTCCCCACCTCCCCGGCCTCGCGCAGCGCCAGGGCCAGCGAACCGCCGATCAGGCCGACTCCGAAAATGACCAGCCGGTCGATCATGCAAGGGCCTCGCGCAGGGCGGCCAGGAATCGTTCGTTATCCTCCGCGGTCGAGACCGTGACGCGCAGATGCCCGGGCAGCCCGTAGTTTTCCACCGGCCGGGCAATGACCCCACGCCGCTGCAGGCGGTCATGCACCGCGTTGACGTCGGTGCCGGTGTCGAAGGTAATGAAATTGCCGACCGAAGGGATGACCCGCAGGCCCATGGCCCGCAGTTCGCGCCCCAGTTGCACCAGGCCTTCCCGGTTCACGGCCACCGAGTGCCGGATGTGGTCGCTGTCCTCGAGCGCGGCCAGACCGGCCGCCTGAGCGACCGCGTTCACGTTGAACGGCTGACGCACGCGGTTGAGCATGTCGGCCACCGGCGCCGAACTCACGGCATAGCCCAGGCGCAGCCCCGCCAGCCCCTGGATCTTGGAAAAAGTCCGGGTGACGACCACGTTGGGATAGCGGTCCAGCCAGCGTGTGGCGTCCGGATAACCGTCTTCTTCCACGTATTCGGCATACGCCTCGTCGATCACGACGATGGTCTGCGGCGGCATCGCCGCCACGAAGGCCTCCAGCGCCTGCGCATCCAGCCAGGTACCGGTCGGGTTGTTCGGGTTCGCCACGAACACCACCGCGGTGTCGTCATCCACCCGGGCCCGCATCGCATCCAGATCGTGCCCGAACGGCTGGCGGGCATCGTCCGCCGACACGGCCGGGACCACGCGGGCCTCGGCCCCGGTGGCCTGCGTCACCAGCGGGTACACCGCGAAGGCATGGGCGGAAAATACCGAGGCCCGTCCCGGTGCCAGCCAGGTCCGCGCGATCAGCTCCAGCACCTCGTTGGAGCCGTTGCCCAGCGTGATCTGCGCCGGGTCCACCCCATGACGCGCGGCCAGCGCCTCCTTCAGCTCGAACCCGTTACCGTCGGGGTAGACATGGGCTTCGCCCAGCACGCCCCGGGCGGCCTCCACGGCGCGCGGCGACGGCCCCAGCGGGTTTTCGTTGGAAGCGAGCTTGACCGCCTCGCTGATGCCCAGCTCGCGTTCCAGCTCGGACACCGGCTTGCCCGGCTGATACGGCTGCAGTCCCTGCACGCCGGACACGGCCCGGGCGGCCGGACCCGGCCCGGGGGCTGCGGATTCGGAAGGATTCGTTGCCATGGATGCCTCTCAGGTTGCGGCCCGGGGGTAGCTGCCCAGGATCTTCACCGTGTCGGCGGTCTCCCTCAGCTGTTCCAGGCACCCGGCGATTTCCGGGTCCTCCTGGTGTCCCAGCAGGTCGAGGAAAAACACGTAGGTCCACTGCGCACAGCGCGAGGGACGGGATTCGATGCGCGTAAGGCTGATGCCGGCCTCGGCGATCGGCTTCAGCAACGCGTACAGCGAGCCCGGCCGGTTGGCCGTGCTCAGCATGATCGACGTACGGTCCGCGCCGCTGGGACGGGTGGTGGCCGTGCCGATGATCAGGAACCGGGTGGTGTTGTCGGCGCGGTCCTCCACGTGCTCCACCTGCACCGGAACCCCGTAGTGCTCCGCCGCCACGCGCGACGCAATCGCCGCCGCGGACCCATCCCCGGCCGCCAGTTCCGCCGCGCGGGCGTTGCTGGCCACCGCATGGCGCTCGGCGTGCGGCAGCCAGGTATCCAGCCACTCCCGGCACTGCGCCAGGGCCTGGGCGTGGGCCAGTACCTGGCGGACCTCGCCGAGATCGGCACTTTGCGACAGCAGGTGATGGTGGATCGGCGTCACGACCTCGCCGCAGATCTGCAGCGACGAGTCCATGAAGCAGTCCACCGTATGCGTGACCACGCCCTCGGAACTGTTCTCGATCGGAACAACGCCGAACTGCGCCCGCCCGGCTTCCACCGCGCCGAACACGGCGTCGATGGACGCCAGCGGCGTGGTCGTGACCGCATGGCCGAAATGCTTGCGCGCGGCCAGGTGGGTGAACGTCCCCTCCGGCCCCAGATAGGCTACCGTCAGCGGATGCTCCAGGGCCAGACATTCGGACATGATCTCCCGGAACAGCCGGACGATCACGTCATCCGCCAGCGGCCCCGGATTCTCCTCCCGCACCCGACGCAGGATCTCGGCTTCGCGTTCCGGCCGGTAGAACACCGGCTCCTCGCCGTTGTCGCGCTTGACCCGCGCGACCGATTCCGCGCAGCGGGCCCGCTCGCTGAGCAGGGCCAGCAACTCGCCGTCGATCGCATCGATCCGCGCGCGCAGCGATGCGAGGGACTCCCCTTCGCTCACGACCTAGAGCACCCGCGCCCGCAGTACACCGTCGATGCGATAGAGCGCATCCAGCGTGGTCGGACTGGGATGTCCGTCCACGTCCAGCATGGTGTAGGCGATGTCGCCACGCGAGTCGTTCATCAGATGCAGGATATTGATGTCCGATTCACCGATGACGTGCGAGATCTGCGCTACACGGTCCGGCAGGTTGCGGTTGATTACGGCGATGCGCGCCTGCCCCTTGCGCTCCAGTACCAGGGTTGGCAGGTTCACCGAATTGACGACGTTGCCGTTCTCGAGATAGTCCCGCATCTGGTCGGCGATCATCACCGCGCAGTTTTCTTCCGACTCGGTGGTCGACGCCCCCAGGTGCGGCAGAGTGATCACCCGCGGGTGATCCAGCAGGCCGGGGACCGGGAAATCGGTCACGTAGGCGTGCAGGTGGCCCTCATTGAGGGCCTCGCCGGCCGCGGCGTCGTCGACGATCCCGTCGCGGGCCATGTTCAGCACCATCGCGCCGGGGTTCATCGAACGGATGCGCTCGGCATTGACCAGATTCTGCGTGTTTTCGGTCAGGGGTACGTGCACCGTGACCGCATCCGCCCCTTCCAGTGCCGCATCCACCGAACGCGCACGTTCAATGTCCGACGCCATCTGCCAGGCGCTCTCCACGGTGATCTTGGGGTCGAAGCCCACGACCTCCATCCCCATGGACCGGGCGGCGTTCGCCACCTTGACCCCGATCGCCCCCAGGCCGAGCACGGCCAGCCGCCGCCCCGGGAGTTCGAAGCCACTAAAGCGCTTTTTGCCCTGTTCTACTGCGGCCGTGAACCCTGAATCATCGGGATCCAAGGACTGCACATAACCGGCGGCCGGCACCAGATTCCGCGCTCCGAGAAGCAGCCCCGCGATCACCAGCTCCTTGACCGCGTTGGCGTTGGCTCCGGGGGCATTGAAGACCGCGACGCCGCGCTCGGTGAGATCCTGCACCGGGATATTGTTCACACCGCTGCCGGCGCGCCCCACGGCCAGCACCGAATCCGGGATGGTCTCCCCGTGCAGGTCATGCGAACGGAGCATGATCGCATCCGGGTCTTCCAGACCGGAGGCGACTTCGTAAGTTTCGCGCGGGAAGCGTTCCAGCCCCCGCAGCGCAATGTTGTTGTAGGTCTTGACGCGGTACATCACGACCTCCTTTTCAGGCGTGGCGTTCCTCGAAATCCGCCATGAATTCGATCAGGGCGTCGACGGCCTCTTCAGGCACTGCGTTGTAGATGCTCGCGCGCATGCCGCCCACCGAGCGGTGGCCCTTCAGCGAGGACAGACCAGCCGCGTCGGCTTCCTTCAGGAACGGACCGTCGAGGCTGTCGTCGGCGAGGATGAACGGCACGTTCATCCACGAACGCGCACTGGGCTCCACCGGGTTGCGATAAAACGCCGAGTTGTCGATGAAACGATAGAGCTTGTCCGCCTTGCGCTGGTTGATCTCGGCCATCTTTTCCAGCCCGCCCTGCTCCAGCAGCCATTCGAAGACCAGGCCGGCGAAATACCAGCCGAAGGTCGGCGGGGTGTTGTACATGGAGTCGTTGTCGGCCTGCAGCTTCCAGTCCAGGACGGCGGGTACCTGGCCCTTCTCGCGTTCCAGCAGGTCCTTGCGCACGATCACCACGGTCACGCCGGCCGGACCGATGTTCTTCTGGGCGCCGGCGTAGATCACGCCGAACTTCGAGACATCGATCGGACGGGACAGGATGGTGGAGGACATGTCCGCGACCAGCGGCTTGTCACCCACGTCGGGCACCTCGTGGAATTCCACTCCGCCGATGGTCTCGTTCGGCGTGTAGTGCACGTAGGCGGCGTTCGAATCGAGCTTCCACGTCGAACGCTCGGGGATGGACGCATAGCCCTCGGCCTGCGAACTGGCAACGATGTTGACCGGCCCCACCTTCTGCGCTTCCTTGATCGCCTTTCCGGACCAGGCCCCGGTATCGATGTAGTCCATCGGCTGGCCACCCGGCTGCAGGTTCATCGGGATCGCGGAAAACTGACCGGTCGCCCCGCCCTGCAGGAACAGCACCGCGTAGTCGTCGGGGATGCCCATCAGCTTGCGCAGATCGGCTTCCGCCTTTTCAGCGACTTCCATGAAGGGTTTGCCGCGATGACTCATCTCCATCACGGACATCCCGGTACCGTGGAAGTCCAGCATCTCGTCGCGTGCCCGTTCCAGCACCGCCTGCGGCAGGGCCGCGGGACCGGCGCTGAAGTTCCAGATTCGGCTCATTCTTCATCTCCCTTTTCGCTGGGTTCGCGGCCGCCCTGCGGCTCGTCCTCGTGCGTTTCCGGGGCGGCCGACTGTTGATTCTCCGTGTCGGCTTCCGCGTCAGTGTCGTCCTCGTCGCCGGCGAAGCGCGCCACCCGTGCCAGTTCCACCAGCTGTTCGCCGGAATCCAGACGGATCAGGCGTACGCCCTGGGTGTTGCGGCCGATCAGCGGAATCTCTTCCACCGGCATGCGCACCAGCGTGCCGCCATTGGTGATCAGCATCGCCTCGTCGTCTTCCTGCACCCGGGCGGCCCCTACCAGGGGGCCGTTGCGCCCTTCGGTCTGGATCGCGATCACGCCCTGGCCGCCGCGCCGGTGAACCGGGAACTCGTCGAAGCGGGTGCGCTTGCCGTAGCCGTTCTCGGTGGCAAACAGCGCCGCGCCTTCGTCCACGTTGAGCAGTGCGATCACCCGCTGGTCGTCGTCCATGCGCACGCCGCGCACCCCGCAGGCCGTGCGGCCCATGGCGCGCACGTCGGTCTCGGAGAAGCGCACCGCCTTGCCCGCGGTGGTCACCAGCATCACGTCCTGGCTGCCGTCGGTCAGCGACACGTCCACCAGGTGGTCGCCCTCGCGCAGATCCACGGCGATGATGCCGCTGGCGCGCCGCCGCGAGAAGTCCGTCAGCGGGGTCTTCTTGACCGTGCCCTGGGCCGTGACCATGAACACGTAATGATCCGGATCGTAGCTGCGCACCGGGAGGATCGCATTGATGCGCTCGTCGGATTCGAGAGGCAACAGATTGACGATGGGCTTGCCCCTGGATGCGCGCGAGCCCTGTGGCAGCTCGTAGACCTTCAGCCAGTACACCCGGCCGCGGCTGGAGAAACACAGCACCGTATCGTGGGTGTTGGCCACAAGCAGGCGGTCGATGAAGTCCTCTTCCTTGAAGCTGGCCGCCGCCTTGCCGCGTCCGCCGCGGCGCTGTGCGCGGTAGTCCGCCACCGGCTGGTACTTCACGTAACCGGCGTGCGACAGCGTAACGACCACGTCCTCCTCGCCGATCAGATCCTCCAGCGTCAGGTTGGCCTGCTGCTCGCGGATCTCGCTCATGCGCTCGTCGCCGAAGCGCTCGGCCACGCCCAGCAGCTCGCCCCGGATCTCCTGCTGCAGGCGTTCGGGCGAGCCGAGAATGTCCAGCAGGTCCTCGATGGTATCCAGCAGCTGGCGATATTCGTCGACGATCTTGTCCTGTTCCAGCCCGGTCAGGCGGTGCAGGCGCAGGTCGAGGATCGCCTGGGCCTGGGTCTCGGACAGGCGGTAGCCGTCCTCGCCCATGCCGAATTCGGCTTCCAGGTCTTCCGGGCGCGAGGCCGCAGCCCCGGCGCGGTCGAGCATCCCCTCCACCATGCCTGGCGGCCAGCTGCGCGCCAGCAGTCCGGCCTTCGCCTCGGCCGGATTGGGTGCGTTGCGGATCAGTTCGATCACCGGATCGATGTTGGCCAGCGCGATCGCCAGCCCTTCCAGTACATGGGCCCGCTCACGTGCCTTGCGCAGGTCGTAGATGGTGCGGCGGGTCACCACCTCGCGGCGGTGGCGCAGGAACGCCTCGAGGATCTGACGCAGGTTCAGCACCTTCGGCTGACCGTCGACCAGCGCCACCAGGTTGATGCCGAACACGTTCTGCATCTGGGTGTGCATGTACAGATGGTTGAGCACCACCTCGCTCATTTCGCCGCGCTTGAGCTCGATGACCAGGCGCATGCCGTCCTTGTCGGACTCGTCGCGCAGCTCGGAGATGCCCTCGATGCGCTTTTCCTTGACCAGCTCGGCGATCTTCTCGGTCAGGCGCGCCTTGTTCACCTGGTACGGCAGCTCGGTGACCACGATGGCCTCGCGCTGCCCGCCTTCCAGCGGCTCCACGTGCGAACGCGCACGGATCACCGCCCGACCGCGCCCGGTGCGGTAGGCCTCGCGGATCCCCTCGAGGCCGTTGATGATCCCGGCAGTGGGGAAATCCGGGCCCGGCAGGTACTGCATCAGGCCGTCGATGTCGATCTCGGGGTGGTCGATCAGCGCTACGCAGGCATTGATGACCTCGCGCAGATTGTGCGGCGGGATGTTGGTGGCCATGCCCACGGCGATCCCGGAGGAGCCGTTGACCAGCAGATTCGGGAATTTTGCCGGCAGGACCGAAGGTTCCTGTTCCGAACCGTCGTAGTTGTCGACAAAATCGACGGTTTCCTTGTCGATGTCGGCCAGCAGCTCGGTTGCGATCCGCGCCATGCGTACTTCGGTGTAACGCATCGCGGCCGGCGAGTCGCCGTCGATGGAACCGAAGTTGCCCTGCCCGTCGGCCAGCATGTAGCGCATCGAGAACGACTGCGCCATGCGGACGATGGCGTCGTATACGGCCGAGTCGCCGTGCGGGTGGTATTTACCGATCACGTCACCGACCACGCGGGCCGATTTCTTGTACGGTTTGTTCCAGTCGTTGCCCAGCTCGCGCATGGCGTAGAGCACACGACGATGGACGGGCTTGAGGCCGTCGCGCACATCGGGGAGCGCGCGTCCCACAATCACGCTCATCGCGTAATCGAGGTAGGACTGCTGCATCTCGTCTTCGAGATTGACCGGGAAGATTTCCTTGGCGAATTCAGCCATTGATGGGTCACGCCGTCCGTTAGAACAAGCCCGCGATCATACCATATTCCCCCGCCGGAGGAGCCCTGCCGGGGCGGTCAGGTTCCCTCGTGAACGCCTCGCGGTTCGGGGGTATCTCCGGGGTGCGGCCGCCACGCCGCCAGCCGTTCGGCGTCGGGGTTCTCGACCACACCCCGCTCGGTCACGATGGCGTCGATCAGCCCGGCGGGGGTGACATCGAATGCCGGGTTGTAGGCGGCGGCCCCGGCGGCTGCCAGGGGCTGGCCCGCGAGCGTCAGTACTTCACCGGCATCGCGCTGTTCGATCGGGATGGCATCGCCGGCGGGGGTTGCATAATCGATGGTGGCGACCGGAGCGGCGACCATGAAACGTACGCCGTGCGCGCGTGCCAGCAATGCCAGCCCGTAAGTGCCGATCTTGTTGGCGGTGTCGCCATTGGCCGCAATGCGATCCGCCCCCACCACCACGCAGCCGACCTCCCCGCTCTGCAGCAGCCGCGCCGCGGCGCCTTCGCACAGCAGGGTCACCGGAATCCCGTCATGCACCAGCTCCCAGGCCGTCAGCCGGCTGCCCTGCATCCAGGGACGGGTCTCGTCGGCGTAGACCCCGGTGATGCGCCCCTGGTCCCAGGCGGCGCGAATCACTCCCAGCGCGGTCCCGTAGCCCCCGGTCGCCAGAGAGCCGGTGTTGCAATGGGTCAGCACGGCGCGGCCCGGTTCGATCAGCGCGGCGCCATGGGCGCCGAGCTCGCGATTGCCGGCGATGTCGGCTTCCAGCATCGCCATGGCTTGTTCGCGCGTCGCGGTCAGCGCGGCCCGGGCGCTTCCGGCGGCCGCCACCACCGCCTGCATCCGGTCCAGCGCCCAGAACAGGTTCACGGCGGTGGGTCGTGCCGCCCGCAGGGTCGCGATGTCGGCGCCCACGCGCTCGCGCCAGTCCGTGGCCTGCAGTGCCTGATGGCAGGCCAGCACCACGCCGAACGCCGCGGTGATGCCGATCGCGGGTGCCCCGCGTACCACCATTTCGCGGATCGCGTCTGCCACCGCCGGGGCGTCATCCAGGGGCAGGAAGGTTTCCTGCGCGGGCAGACGGCGCTGGTCCAGAAGCCACAGACGGTCGTCGGCAAAGCGGACGGGGCGAATCGTATCGGAGACAAAATCGTTCATCCGCCCAGTTTATCGTGGACTGACATGGATTGCCTCGGCCGTTCAGGGGTGCGGCCGTTGCCAGAACCGGCGACGTTCGTTCCGCCAACCCGCTCCCGGCTCCCAGGCGGTTCCGGCCCGCAGGCGCAGGGCCCCGTCCGTGGACGTGGCACGCAGGCCGCCAGCGCCCGGCCCGACGGGCCCGTCGGGCATCGTGCCCGCTACCCAGCGGGTGGGTGCCCGCACCCCGGCCAGCCCCTCTTCGCCGTCGACGGCCTTCGCGGGTTCGGCGGTCACCAGCAGGCGTGCCTGCAGGTCCTCGTCGGGCGTTTCGTGGCCCAGCACCGCCGCACCGAGGCCGCGCAACCCGCCGGTCAGCATCAATGCGCCACCGGCGGTCTCGATCCGCAGCACGCAACTGGCGGCGCGCGAGGCATCCCAGCCGCGTGGTGGATGCAGGACGCGAAACACCACCCCGTCCCGTTGCCACTGCTGCCCGGCCCGGCAGGCCCGATAGACCGGACCGGACTCGCGGATCCGTCGGGGGTGTCGCTCGTCGCGGTGCAGCACCCGCTCGACCTCCACGGCCGCGGTCAGGGCCTGCAGTGCGGCGGCGCGCGACCCGCTGTCGTCAAGCAACCCGTCGGCCACGATGACCCGGTCGATCCGGTTTCGCTGGCGTGCCCGCAGGGCAGGCAGCAAGGCCGATTCCACGTCGCGGGCACGCCCCGGGCCGTAGACCACCACGTGGTTGCGGGTCTCCAGCAGGACCACCGCCTCGCGCCCGGTATCCAGCAATTCCGCCCGCAGCTCGCCGTGGGACAGGTCCGGGCGCAGGGGTAAACCCAGCGGCAGGGCCGCCAGCAGCACCCAGGGGGCCATCCGGCGACGTCCGGGCAGGAGCAGAAAGATCACCGCCAGGCCGGCGAGCAGGGCCGCCGCAAGCGGAACGCCCTGTTCGGCCACCGCGGCCGGCAGGTCGGCCAGGGCCTGCAGCAGCGTGACCAGCAGCCCCAGCACCGCATCGCCGAGCCACAACGGCGGGCCGCCCAGGGGCGGCCACAGCATGGCCAGTCCGGCCCCTGTCAGCAGTACCGGGAGCACCACAAAGGAGATCAACGGCACGGCCACGATGTTGGCCAGCGGCGCGATCCACGATCCCAGCTGGAACCATGCCAGCGCCAGCGGCAGCATGGCGAGCGCCAGCAGCACCTGGATCGCCATGGCTTCACGCAGCCCGGGGCGACTGCGGCGCCCCTGCAGCAGGCCGAGGATCACCGCCACGGCACCAAACGAGAACCAGAAGCCCGGCGCCAGTACGCCGGGCGGGTCACGGATCAGGATGATGAGCGCTGCGAGCACCAGCGCCCGCCACGGGGTCCCGCCCCGCCCCAGCAGCAACGCGGCCAGCACCGCCAGCAGCATCAGCAGAGCGCGCTGGGTGGGGATACTGAAACCCGCCAGCGCCGCATATCCCAGCGCGGCCAGGGCCGCCGCGGTGGCCGCCAGCACGCGGCGGGGCCAGCGTTCCCGTACGCCGGCCACATGACGCCAGAGCAGCGTGGCCAGCAGGGCCGCGAACCCCGCCACAAGGCCCACGTGCAACCCCGAGATCGCCATCAGGTGATTGGTGCCGGTCTGCAGGAAGGCAGTCCATTCGGCATCCGTCATGCCGCTGCGCTCGCCGATCACCAGCGCCTGCACCAGTCCCGGGTGGCGCAGTTCCGGAGCGGCGGCCTGCAGGCGGTCCCGGAGCGTGGCGCGCTGTCGGTGCAGGGCTCCGCGCAGGGCCCCCGGGGCCGTGTCATCGACCGCATGACGCAGGTCAGCGGCCGAGACGTTCAGGCGACCATGGAGGCCTGCGCGATAGAACCACGCCTCACGGTCGAAGCCGGCACGATTGGCACGGCCCTGCGGTGGATACAGGCGCCCCTTCAGGCGCAGCACGTCCCCGGCCTCAACATCCGCCCGCGGGGGATAGACCGAGACCTCCAGCCGGCGCGGTGGGTCGCCGTGCGTCGCCAGATGGAATCGCGAGCTGCGTTCGCCGTGGCGCGGCAGGTCCACGACCCGGCCACTCAGCGTGGCCTCCGGTTCGGCTTGCGTCACCACCCGGTCCAGCCAGGTCGTGGCATGAACGGTCCCCAGCAGCAGCCCCGCGAGGGTCCCCGCCAGGATCGCGGGCAGTGCTGCCGGACGGCGCGTTACCATGGAGGCGACGAGAGTGGTGGCGAGCGCCGCGAAGATCCACGGTGGCGGCAGGGCCGGCAGTTGGTGCACCAGCCACAGAGCGGCCACAAAACCCGCTGCGAAGGGAATCATGCCTGCCCCGGCATTGTCCCCGGGGCATCCACGGGGTAGGGTCCGCCTGCCCGAGGCGGTGACGCGCAAGGCCGGCAGGAGTCGAACCCGAGACCATGGCCCGACACATCATCAAGAAGCTGTTCCCCGGCATGGACCGCCTGCGGGGACACCGTGCGCTGGCCCCGCTGGGGCCCCGCCTGCGCTCGCCGGATCTGTGGCATCTCAACCGCCGCTCCGTGGCCGGTGCTTTTGCCGTGGGGCTGTTCGTGGCCTTCCTGCCACTCCCGATGCAGATGCTGATCGCGGGTGCGATCGCTATCCTGGCCCGGGTCAACCTGCCCATCTCGGTCATCCTGGTGTGGATTTCCAACCCGGTGACCATGCCCCCCATGTTGTATACGGCCTATACCGTGGGCCGCAAGCTCCTGGGCGAAGAACCGCGCCAATTCAGCACCGAGATCACCTGGGAATGGTTCGCCACCGAGATGCTGACGGTGTGGAAGCCGTTGATGACCGGGTCACTGGTACTGGGCGTAGCGGCAGGACTGGCCGGCTATCTGCTGGTGCGGGGTCTGTGGCGCCTGAACGTGATCCAGCGCGTGCGCCATCGGCGGTACCTCGCACGCCAGCGGCGCGAGCGCGAGGCCGAGCTGCGCGAGGTCTTCTCCCGCAGCCCGGTCGATCCGGAAGCGCCGCGGGAATCACGCGAGACGAAGGCCGTCGAACGGCAAGCGGACTCGCAGGCTTCCGGCACGCGTTCCGGCGACGACGACCGTTCGCGCCCGCATTGATCAGTGTTTCCCTCAGTCGCCGTTACCCTGCAGGTGGCCCTTGACCAGGTGAACCGAACGGTCCATCTGCGCGGCCAGCGTGGTGTCGTGGGTGACCAGGGCCAGCGCCGTGCCCGTGGCGCGGTTCATCTCCCGCAGCAGAGCGAAGACGTGCTGTGCCCGTTCCTGGTCGAGGTTGCCGGTGGGCTCGTCCGCGAGGATCGCCGAGGGGCGTGTCACCAGCGCGCGGGCAATGGCAACGCGCTGCCGCTCGCCACCGGAAAGCTCCGCGGGCTTGTGCTCCGCACGATCACCCAGCTCCACCTGTTCCAGCCAGTGCAGTGCCTCGCGGCGTGCCTGCGGCCCCGGGGTCCGGCGGATCAGCAGCGGCATGGCGACATTTTCGGCCGCCGTCAGCTCGGGCAGGAGATGGTGGAACTGGTACACGAAGCCCAGATGCCGGTTGCGCAGGCGCCCGCGCCGGGCCTCGCTCATCCCGGACCAGGGCGTGCCCAGCAGCCGGACTTCGCCGGCGGTCGGACGGTCCAGGCCGCCGAGCAGATGCAGGAGTGTGCTCTTGCCGCTGCCGGAGGCGCCGATAATCGCGACCAGCGCGCCGGGCTCCAGGGTGAAATCCACCCCGCCGAGCACGGTCACGTCCAGCTTGCCGTCGCGAAAGCGGCGTTCCAGACCCCGCGCCTCCAGCACCGTTGCATGCACGTCGTGATCAGTCATGGCGCAGCGCCTCCGCTGGCTGAGTCCGTGCCGCGCGCCAGGCCGGGAACAGGGTCGCCAGTACGGTCAGCAGGAACGCCACCCCGCCCACGCGCAGCACATCCGCCGGATCCAGTTCCGATGGCAAATCGCTGATGTAATAGACATCGGCGGACAGGAATTCGACCCCGGTCACCTGTTCGATGAACGGCACCACCACGTCGATGTTGAGCGCCAGCGCAACACCCGCCGCCGTCCCCAGAAGGATCCCGAACAGACCGATTACCATCCCCTGGACCACGAATACCGCCATGATGCCGGAGGGCGGCATCCCGAGGGTGCGCAGGATCGCGATATCGCCCTGTTTGTCGGTGACCAGCATGATCAACGTGGACACGATGTTGAAGGCCGCCACGGCGACGATCAGCGACAGGATGATGAACATCACCATCTTCTCGATCTGGATCGCCCGGAACAGATTCGCATGCTGCCGGGTCCAGTCGGAGATGAAATAGGCGCCGTTGAGTTCGCGCGTCAGGTCCTGAGCGATCCGGCCCGCCTGCATCATGTCGTCCACGCGCAGGCGCAGCCCGGAGACATCCTCGCCGGTGCGGAACACCGCGCGGGCGTCGTCCAGATGAATGAAGGCCGTACCCCGGTCGTATTCATACATGCCGACCTCGAACAGCCCGACCACCTCGAAGCGCCGCATGCGCGGCATTACCCCGGCGGGAGACACGCTCGCCTGCGGGGCCATCAGGATCAGCGATTCACCCACCCGCACCTGCAGTTCCGCGGCCAGTTCGCGGCCCAGAATGATGCGGTAGGCGCCGCCTTCGAGCTGTTCCAGCGCACCCTCCTCCATGTGCTCGCCAATCGGTGCCACTTCCAGTTCCAGTGCCGGATCCACTCCCCGGATCATGCCGCCGGAAATCCGGTTGCGTGCACTCAGCATGGCCTCGCGCTGAACGTAGGGGGCCGCGGCCAGCACGCGTTCGTCGGCGGCGAGCACGCGTTCCTTCACGCTTTCCCAGTCCGCCAGGGCCCGTCGGCTCTCCTCCAGCGTGGCGTGCGACGCCATGCCGAGGATCCGCTCGCGCAGCTCCTTCTCGAAGCCGTTCATCACCGACAGCACCGTGATCAGCGCCATCACGCCCAGGATCAGGCCAAGGATCGAGACCACGGAGATGAACGAAATAAAATGATTGCGACGTTTGGCGCGCGTATAGCGCAGGCCGATCGCAACGGACAGGGGTCGGAACATCCCGCAAGCATGCCAGAACTGCGAACGTCCGCCCATCCCCCGAGGAAACACCGATCGATGTACACGCTCGCGCTGGCACCTCGGGTTTTCCGAGACAAGGCGCGGTACGCAGCCGGTAGTGGTTCTACCGGCAAGGGCCGCAACGCGGATGCACAAAATCCCATATTCCCCTACTATAAGTGCGAGCCAGCCCGGTCCGACCCCGGGACCCACTTCCAGACGGAGACATGGCCATGCCAGGGAAACGCGTTGCCTCCCGATCCCCGATCCACCGTGCGACCGGAGTGCTTGCCGCCCTCCTTCTCGCCGGCGGCGCGGGGCTTGCCGGAACCGCCCAGGCCGACATCCTGCGGCTCGAGGACGGTTCATTCACCATCAAGGAACGCGAGAGCGTGCCAACTCGCGGGCAGACCAAGGAAACGGTACGCGGCCGTTACGGCGAGCCGGCAACCCGGCATCCGACCGTGGGCGAGCCACCGATCACCCGCTGGGACTACGGCCGCTTTTCGGTGGTGTTCGAGGACCGCTGGGTGATCCACACCATCGTGCACGGCAACGACGACTGACGCCGCCTTGGAAACGGGATACGAAAACCTCCGCCGGCTGCCGGCGGAATGGGAGCCGCATGCGGGTATTCAGCTGACCTGGCCGCATGCGGACAGCGACTGGGCCGACAGCCTGGAAGAGGTCGAGCCGGTGTTCGCCCGGCTTGCGGCCGCCATCAGCCAGTACGAACCGGTCCTGATCGTGGCCCGTGATCCCGAACACATCGAGTCTTTTTCCGGGCTGCTGGTGGAAGCCGGCATCCGCAGCGACCGTCTGTGGTTCGCGCTCGCCGATTCCAACGACACCTGGGCGCGCGATCACGGCCCGATCACGGTGTATCACCAGGGTCGGCCACATCTGCTGGACTTCACCTTCAATGGCTGGGGCGGCAAATATCCCGCCGACCGGGACGATGCGATCACCGCCGCCCTCGCCGCGCAGGGGGTCTTCGGCACCAGCCCGGTGGAAGACGTCCCCCTGGTGCTGGAGGGGGGCAGCATCGATAGTGACGGTCAGGGCACCCTCCTGGTGACCCGCTCCTGCCTGCGCCACGCCGGTCGCAATCCGGAGCTCGACGATGCAACCATCGAGGCCGCGTTGCGCCAGCACCTGGGCGCCCGGCGGATCCTCTGGCTGGAGCACGGCCACCTGGAAGGCGATGACACCGATGGCCACATCGACACCCTGGCGCGCTTCTGCGCCCCGGACACCATCGCCTACCAGCACTGCGACGACCCCGAAGACCCGCACTACGCGGAACTGGCGGCGATGGAGCGACAACTCGAGGCACTGCATCAGGCCTCGGGTGAGCCCTACCACCTGATCCCCCTGCCCTGGCCGCGGCCTCTGGAGCATGCCGGCCGGCGCCTGCCGGCCACCTACGCCAATTTCGTCCTGCTCAACGGCGCGGTGCTGGTGCCGGCGCACGATGATCCGGCCGATGCCGTGGCCCGCGAACGTCTGGCCGAGGCCTTTCCCGGACGCGACGTCCTGCTGCTGGACGCCCGCGCGGTACTGCGTCAGGGTGGCAGTCTGCACTGTCTGACCATGCATTATCCGCGGGGCGCCCTCGGCATCCCGGAGGAAGACGAAGCCGCCAACGCATGACCGCCGCACCCCGTCCCGATCGCCGGGCGCCCCTGCAGGCCGCACTGGTCCAGCATCGCGATACCGGCAGCGTCGACGCCAACCTGCAGGTTACCGAGGACGCGGTGGCCGAGGCCGCGGCCGGTGGCGCGCGGCTGGTCGTGCTGGCCGAGCTGCACACCGGCCCCTACTTCTGCCAGACGGAAGATGCCGCGACCTTTGATCGCGCCGAGCCGATCCCTGGCCCCTCCACCCGCCGCCTCGGCGAGATCGCCCGGCGCCACGGCGTGGTGCTGGTGGGGTCGCTGTTCGAGCGCCGCGCGCCCGGGCTCTACCACAACACCGCGGTGGTGCTGGAAAGCGACGGGCGCCTGGTGGGCACGTACCGCAAGATGCACATCCCCGACGACCCGGGCTATTACGAAAAGTTCTACTTCACCCCCGGGGATACCGGCTTCAGGCCGATCGATACTTCCGTGGGCCGGCTGGGCGTGCTCGTCTGCTGGGACCAGTGGTACCCCGAAGCCGCCCGGATCACGGCCCTGTCCGGAGCCGAGGTGTTGATCTATCCCACCGCCATTGGCTGGGATCCGGAGGATCCCCCGGACGAACGCGAACGCCAGCGCGAAGCCTGGATCACGGTTCAGCGCGGGCACGCGGTGGCCAACGGTCTGCCGCTCGTCGCGTGCAATCGCACCGGGCACGAACGCGACCCGTCGGGCGCGTCTGCCGGCGCCCATTTCTGGGGCAGCAGCTTTGTGGCCGGCCCGCAGGGCGAATTCCTCGCCCGCGCCGGCGAGCACGCGCCCGAGGTCCTGGCGTTTACCCTGGACATCGCCCGCGTCGACACCGTCCGGCGCATGTGGCCGTTCCTGCGGGACCGGCGCATCGACGCCTACGACCCTATCCTGAAGCGCTACATCGACCCGGAATCGTAAGCGCGGAATCCGTATAATGCCGCGTCCGCCATTCCGAAAGCTTCACACCGCATGTCCGAAGAACTGCGCAACCCCCTGAATCCCGGCCGCCTTCCCCGCTCCGGGTTCGAGACCTGGACCGGCCTGGGCCCCAGTGCCAGCACGCTGGCACTGGCGCAGGCCGCCGGGGATTTCCCGCACCCGCTGCTGGTGATCACGGAATCCAACGAGGCCGCGGACCAGTGGGAGGAAGAGTGGTCGTTCTTCACCGCCGGGCAGGACATCCCCCTGCTGCGCCTGCCCGACTGGGAGACCCTGCCGTTCGACGTGTTCTCGCCCCACGAGGACATCATCTCCGAACGGCTGCGCACCCTGTACCGCCTGCCCGGACTGGAGCGCGGCATCATCCTGATGCCGGTGGCCACCCTGATGCAGCGCCTGCCCCCGCGCCAGTGGCTGGCGGAACAGGGCATCGCGCTGCACAAGGGTCAGCGTCTCGACCGCATGCAGCTGCGCGAGGACCTCGTTCAGGCGGGCTACAACCCGGTACAGCAGGTGATCGGCCACGGCGAATTCGCGGTACGCGGGGAGATCCTGGATCTGTTCCCGATGGGCGCGGAACAGCCGGTGCGCATCGAGTTCCTCGACGACGAGATCGACTCGCTGCGCCATTTCGACCCGGAATCCCAGCGCTCCACCGAGACCACCGAGCGCCTCGAGATCCTGCCCAGCCACGAATTTCCGCTGCATGAAGAGGCGATCCGGGAATTTCGCAGCCGCTACCGCACCCGTTTCGAAGGTGATCCCGGCAGCCACCCGATCTATCGCGACATCTCGGAAGGACTTGTGCCGCCGGGCATCGAATCCTACCTGCCGCTGTTCTTCGAAGCGCTGGATACGGTGTTCGACTACTGCCCGCAGGCCCGCGTGGTGCAGGTGGGCGACATCGCCACCGCAGCCGCGCAGTTCGCCGACGAGGTCTTCCAGCGCTATGACCAGCTGCGTCATCAGGTGGACCGGCCCCTGCTCCCTCCGGACGAGCTGTATCTCAACCCCGAGGCGCTGGCCGGGGCACTGGGGGACACGTCCGGGCTCGCCCTGGGAGCCAACCCCGCTCCCCTGCCCGCCGGGCGCGGGCGCGAGGTGGGCTTCCGGTGCGAAGATCCGCCCGACATGGCCCTGGAACCCGCGAAGGACGAACCGGCCGCCCGACTGCAGAGCGTGATGGCGCAGCGCCCGCGCTTGCTGGTAACGACCGAATCGGCGGGCCGCCGCGAGGCCCTTCTGACCTTACTGCGGGAACATGGCCTGGAGCACCACGCGGTAGAGGGCTGGGAGGGTTTCCGCGCGGCCGAACCGGGCCTGCACGTGACCGTGGGCACCCTGGCCGAAGGGTTCCGCCTGCCGGATGACCTGATTGTCGTCCCGGAGTCGGCCCTGATGGGCGAGCGGGCGCGCCAGACCCGGCGACGCGCCCGTCCCACCCGCGACGCGGACGCGGTGATCCAGAACCTCTCCGACCTGACCATTGGCGCCCCGGTGGTGCACGAGGAACAGGGCGTGGGCCGTTATCTGGGCTTGCAAACCATGGAGATCAACGGCCAGCCCTCCGAATTCCTCACCCTCGAGTATGCCGATGGCGCGCGGCTGTACGTGCCGGTCTCCTCGCTGCACCTGATCAGCCGTTACGCCGGGGCCGATGCCGAGCACGCCCCGCTGCACCGCCTCGGCAGCGAGCAGTGGAGCAAGGCCCGGCGCAAGGCTGCGGAGAAGGCGCGTGACGTGGCCGCGGAGCTGCTGGATATCCATGCCCGCCGGGCCGCAACGCAGGGCACGGTGTTCGAGACCGAGACCCCCGAATATCACGCCTTCGCCGCCGGTTTCCCGTTCGAGGAGACCCTCGACCAGCAGCAGGCGATCGATGCGGTGCTGTCCGACATGGCTGCGGATCAACCGATGGACCGGGTGATCTGCGGCGACGTGGGCTTCGGCAAGACCGAAGTGGCGATGCGCGCCGCCTTCGTCGCGGTGCAGAACCACAAGCAGGTGGTGGTGCTGGTGCCCACCACCCTGCTCGCGCAGCAGCATCACCAGAACTTCATCGACCGCTTCGCCGACTGGCCGGTGCAGATCGAATCGCTGTCGCGGTTCCGCTCGGCCAAACAGCAGGAAGCCGTGCTCGAGGGCCTGCGCGAAGGGAAGGTCGACATCGTGATCGGCACTCACAAGCTGCTGCAGAAGGATCTGAAGATCGAGAACCTCGGGCTGGTGATCGTCGACGAGGAACAGCGCTTCGGCGTGCGCCACAAGGAGGCCCTGAAGAAGCTGCGCGCGCAGGTGGACATGCTGACCATGACCGCCACGCCGATACCGCGCACGCTCAACATGGCGCTGGCCGGCCTGCGCGATCTGTCGGTCATCACCACCCCGCCGCGCGAGCGCCTGGCGGTGAAGACCTTCGTCAACGAATGGAACGACGCGGTCATCCAGGAGGCCTGCCTGCGCGAGATCCGGCGCGGCGGACAGGTGTACTTCGTACACAACGAGGTCAACACCATCGACAAGACCGCTGCGCAGGTGCGCGAACTGCTGCCCGGGGCGCGGGTCGGCGTGGCGCATGGCCAGATGCGCGAGAGCGAGCTGGAACAGGTGATGCTCGACTTCTATCACCGTCGCTACAACATCCTGGTCTGCTCCACCATCATCGAGACCGGGATCGACGTGCCCACCGCCAACACCATCGTGATGAACCGCGCCGACAAGCTGGGTCTGGCGCAGATGCACCAGCTGCGCGGCCGCGTCGGCCGCTCGCATCACCGCGCCTACGCCTATCTCCTGACCCCGCCGTGGAAGAGCCTCACCGCGGACGCGAAGAAGCGTCTGGAGGCGATCGCCTCGCTGGAAGACCTGGGAGTCGGCTTTACGCTTGCCTCCCACGACCTCGAGATCCGCGGTGCCGGCGAGCTGCTGGGTGACGAGCAGAGCGGGCAGATCACCGAGGTCGGCTTCAACATGTACAACGACCTCCTCAACCGCGCGGTGAGCGCCCTGCGCTCCGGCAAGATGCCCGAGCTGGAGGCCCCCGAGCCCGCCGGCACCGAGGTCGAGCTGGGAATGCCGGCGCTGCTGCCGGACGAATACGTCCCCGACGTGCACACCCGCCTGATCCTGTACAAGCGCATCAGCAACGCCGATTCCGAGGAAGCCCTGCGCGATCTGGAAGTGGAGCTGGTCGACCGCTTCGGTCTGCTGCCGGATGCCGCGCGCACCCTGTTCGCTGCGGCGCAGCTGCGCCTGCGGCTGACCCCTCTGGGCATCCGCAAGCTGGAGATGGGGCCGGCCGGCGGTCGCCTGGTCTTTGGAACGGATCCCGATCTGGACATCGGCGCCCTGGTGGAACTGGTGCAGTCGGACCCGCAGGGGTATCGTCTGGACGGACAGAAGGCCTTCCACTTCCATGGCAGCATGGAGACGCTGGAAGCCCGAACCGAGGCGGTGCACCGCCTTTTGAACACCATCAGCCGCAACCAGGAGGCGGCCTGAATGTCACGCAAACATCGCGAGTCCCCGTCGACCGACGTCCGGTCCGGTCCGCACAGCCCCGGTCGGCGCCGGCTGCTGGGCGCGCTGGTGGCCCTGCCCTGGCTGGTGCCCGCCGCTCCGGCGCTGGCCCAGGTCGGGCGTGAGTACCGCATCGAGCTGGTGATCTTCCAGCACCTGACCGAAGAAAGCCGCCGGTTGCTGGAAACGACGGGGGCCGCGTTGCAGCCGTCGCCCGGCTCCGGCCCGATCGGCGAAGGGACCTACCGGCGTTCGCGCCGGGGCTTCGACCTTGGCCATGTGGTCCGGCGCATCGAGGACG
Source organism: Thioalkalivibrio sp. ALR17-21 (assembly GCF_000420185.1). Classification (NCBI taxonomy): domain Bacteria; kingdom Pseudomonadati; phylum Pseudomonadota; class Gammaproteobacteria; order Chromatiales; family Ectothiorhodospiraceae; genus Thioalkalivibrio; species Thioalkalivibrio sp. ALR17-21. Next base: position 41,734 of record NZ_ATUL01000007.1, read on the forward strand.
ATCGCGACAGCCGCCTGATTGCCACCCTCGCGTGGGACCAGCGCGGCCGGGACCATGCCTCCACGCCGTGGCTGACGGTAAGTGAGGGACGCTCGCTCGACCGCCGCACGCCGCTGTACGACGATCGTGGTCCGGTCTCACCGATCCTGCAGGAACCGGCAGAGGAACGTCACGAACTGGAAGGCCGCCTGCGGGTCTGGGTCGGTCGTTTCCTGCATCTGGAGACCGACCTGATCTTCCATGACGCGACCGCCGGGGATGGCGCCATTGCCGTCCGGGGGCATCAGCGGATGAACTCGGGCGACGACCTGTTCTATCTTGATCACCCGGTCGTCGGCATGATCGCGCGCGTCACGCGCATCGACACCAGCGACTGAGGCGCGCGCCCGCCGGACATGGAGTCCGCGGGGCGGCCCAGCCCCTGGCCGGTTCCGGCTCACCGGCTCATCGCCACTGAGGCGTGGATTCCAGATTCAGCACCTGCTGCATCACCACTGTGCCCAGGTCCTCCAGGAACAGCTGGATGGGCGTGCGGCGCGGACGGAATTCCACCATTTCCTCGATTCCGATCACGTCGCGAGCCACGCTGCGCGGATTGCCGAGACCGTCGGTCAGCCCGAGCTCCACGGACCGTTCGCCGGTCCAGGTGAGCCCGTTGAAAATATCGGCGTCTTCGTCCAGACGTTCGCCGCGTCCGGCACGGACCACATCAATGAACTGCTGATGGACGTCCGTGATCAGGCCTTCCATGTGATCCACATGGTCCGGCTCCAGCGGCAGGAACGGGTCGAGGAAGGCCTTGTTCTCGCCCGCGGTGAACAGCCGGCGCTCGACACCGATGTTGTCGATCAGGTCCACCACGCCAAAGCTGTCCAGACGCACGCCGATGGAGCCCACCAGGCTGGCGCGGTCGGCGTAGATCTCGTCGGCCGCTACCGCGATGTAATACGCGCCCGAAGCCCCGATGTCCCCGATCACCGCGTACAGGGGGATGTCTTCGTGTTCCTCCTTCAGGCGCAGCAGTTCGTCGTGGATGATCCCGGCCTGCACCGGACTGCCGCCACCGGAGTTGATGCGCAGCATCACCGCCTGCGTGCCGTCATCCTCGAACGCCCGCTTGAGCGTCCGGGTAAGGTCCTCCGCATTGGCGCGGGCCGAGGCCGCGATCATGCCGTCCACGTCCACCACGGCCACGTGTTCCGAGGGTTTCCTGTCGGTTTCGAACCAGCTGTCGAAGCCGTCGCCCCGCACCAGGATCAGCAGGGCGAACAGATAGGCGAACAGCAGGATCTTGAAAAAGATGCCCCAACGGCGCGCGCGGCGCTGTTCGATGACCTGCGCCTGGACCAGGTTCTCCAGGGTTTCACGTTCCCAGCCCGGCTTGTCGTCTTTCGACCATCCCATCTCGTTCGTCCTCTTCTAGCCGCGGTCCGTCACGGTTCCATCAGTCGGCGGTGCAGCGCGGGAATGTCCGGCACCAGCGCCGCCGGTTCCTCGGCGGCGAGGCGCGCATCCGAGTGGGCCCCGTGGGTGATCCCCACTGCCCGTACCCCGGCCGCCCGCGCCATCTGCAGATCGTAGATGCTGTCGCCCACCATCAGCGCCCGCTCGCGGGCGACCCCGGTACGCCGCAACAGGTCCTCCAGCATCGCGGGGCCGGGCTTGGACGGCTGCTCGTCACTGGTCACGGTGGCCACGAAGCGGGGGCCCAGTCCACTGGCCGCCAGCGTCCGGTCGAGCCCGGCGCGGGATTTGCTCGTGGCCACCGCCAGCAGGATCTCGCGCCGGTCCAGGTCCTCCAGCAGCGCCTCCACGCCGGCGTAAAGCGGCTCGTCCGGGGCATCCGTGGCCTCCAGGTAACACTGGCGGTAGCTCGCGGCGAACGCCTGTATCCCGGCATCGTCCAGTTCGGGATGGAGCTGACGTACCGCCGCCTGCACCCCCAGCCCGATGATGCCACGCAGCGCGCTTTCCTCGCGCTCGGGAAGGCCGTGCTCGCGGGCCGCGCGGCGCAGGCAATGGATGATGCGCCGCGGCGAGTCCATCAGCGTCCCGTCCCAGTCGAAGACCACCAGGCGGAGCTCCCCGGTGTCGGGCGGAAGCAATGCCACCTGCGTATCCGTGCCCGTTGCCTTCATGTCGTCGTGTCCGCCGTGTCCAGATTTTCCAGCACCTGCTGCAGTTCGTCCGGCATGGGAGCGGAAAAGATCCGCTCCTCGCCCCTTCCGTCCTCGAAGCGCAGCGCCTGGGCATGCAGGAACAGGCGTTCGAGGCCCAGCTGACGCAGCCTGCGATTGGCATCCGGCAGGCCGTACTCATGATCGCCCGCGACCGGATGACCGATCTCGCGGCCATGCACCCGGATCTGGTGGGTCCGTCCGGTGCCGATGCGGACCTCGGCCAGCTGAAAGGCGCCATGGGCTTCCAGCGGCATGAACACACTGTTCGCCGCGCGCTGGCGTCCGCCGGTGTCGCCCGCCGCGGACATGCGACGGCGCCCGTCGTCGCCGCGATCCGCGCCCAGCGGGGCATCGCAATGGATGGGCTGATCATCTTTCCAGCGGCCGACCAGCAACGCCAGGTAACGCTTGTCCACGCGCCCGTCGCGCAGGGCTTCGTGCAGGGCCTGCAGCGGCTCGCGCCCCTTGGCCAGCACCAGACACCCGGAGGTCTCGCGGTCCAGGCGGTGACCCAGTTCCAGCGACGCATCCGGCCGCAACACCCGCATCGCCTCGATGATCCCGAAGGGCAGACCGCTGCCCCCGTGCACCGCCAGACCCGAGGGCTTGTCCAGCACCAGGTAGTCGTCGTCCTCGAACAGGATCGCCCCGCGCAGGCGTTCCAGCACCTTCGGCGGCACATCCGGGGTCCCGGTCTCCTGCGGACGCTCGAGGTCCGGCACGCGGACCTTCGAGCCCGTGGCCAGGCGCTGGCGCGCGCTGACCCGCCGGCCGTCCACGCGGATGGCCCCCTTGCGGATCAGCCGGTAGAGCAGACTCCGCGGCACGCCCTTGAGTTCGCGCAACAGGAAATTGTCGAGACGCTGGCCGTCGGCGCGCTCGCCCACCACCAGCTCGCGGGGGCCGGAAGCGCCGGCGTCGGAAGATCGGGATTTCATGCGCGGAATGCTACCGCAGTCCCCTGCCCGCGGCCATGCGCGCCGTGCTTGCCGACGCCGCGACGATCTCACCCGGGGAACAGAACGGATCCTGCCGTCCGTCATCATAAAGTAGCAAAAAACTTGCCGCGGCAGGGCCTTGTATCCTACATTGCCCGCTGGCGGTACCCCGTTTCGGGCGTACGCCGCCACGAATCATCCACCGCTCCGGCCCGCGCCTCAGGCGCCGGGGCCGGACGGCCCTCGCCAAGAGCGAACGCGTGACACTATTTCTTTTAACCCAGTCCTGCTTCCCCGGTCGCTGTCCAGAAGGACGGCTGATCCCGTGGCTGCTGGTGAATACCTGGCTGGCGCGCTGGCTCACGCTACGCGCCGCCCCTGCGCGCACTCTTTCAGCACAGCATCCGTGCCGCACGGTCACCGCCCGCCCGACCGGCCCTGCCGGGGAGCAGCGGGACGCCCCAACGAGTCCATCGCATGAAACGCATCCTGATCAACGCAACGCAGCCGGAAGAGCTGCGCGTCGCCATGGTCGACGGCCAGCGGCTGTACGACCTCGACATCGAACTTCCCTCGCGCGAGCGCAAGAAAGCCAACATCTACAAGGCGAAGATCACCCGCGTCGAGCCCAGCCTCGAAGCGGCCTTCGTCAACTTCGGGGCTGACCGCCACGGCTTCCTGCCGTTCAAGGAAATCGCCCATTCGGCGGTGGGAGCACCGGCCGACAGCGACAAGCCCGTCCGCGAGTTCCTGAAGGAAGGCCTGGAGATCCTGGTCCAGGTCGAAAAGGAAGAGCGTGGCACCAAGGGTGCGGCGCTCACGACCTTCATCAGCCTGGCCGGGCGCTACCTGGTCCTGATGCCCAACAACCCGAAGGCCGGCGGCGTCTCGCGCCGTATCGAGGGCGAGGACCGGGCCGAACTGCGCGAGGCCCTGTCGGGCCTGAACATCCCCGAAGAGATGGGCCTGATTGCCCGCACCGCCGGTGTCGGCCGCAGCACCGAAGAGCTCCAGTGGGACCTCGATTACATGACAGCGCTGTGGTCGGCGGTGACCGAGGCCTCGAAAAAGGCCCGGGCCCCTGCCCTGATCCACCAGGAAAGCAACGTCATCATCCGTGCCCTGCGCGACCACATGCGCACCGATGTCGGCGAGGTGATCATCGACGATGACACCATCTACGAACAGGCCGACGAGTTCGTGCGCATGGTCATGCCCAACAGCCTGCGCAAGCTGAAGCACTACACCGACCCGGTCCCGCTGTTCAACCGCTACCAGATCGAAAGCCAGATCGAGAGTGCCTTCGATCGCGAGGTGCAGCTGCCCTCCGGCGGTGCCCTGGTGATCGACCATACCGAGGCGCTGATCTCCATCGACGTCAACTCGGCGCGCTCGACCAAGGGCGGCGACATCGAGGAGACGGCCTTCCACACCAACCTGGAAGCGGCGGAGGAAGTCGCGCGGCAGCTGCGGATCCGTGATCTCGGCGGCCTGATCGTCATCGACTTCATCGACATGAGCGCCAACAAGCATCAGCGCGAGGTCGAGAACCGCCTGCGCGAGGCGCTGGAGATGGACCGCGCGCGCGTTCAGGTCGGCCGCATCAGCCGCTTCGGGCTGCTGGAAATGTCGCGCCAGCGGCTGCGCTCCTCGCTGGGCGAATCCAGTCAGATCACCTGCCCGCGCTGCCACGGCCACGGCCAGATCCGCAGCGTGGAATCCATGGCGCTGTCCATCCTGCGTCTGATGGAGGAGGAAGGCATGAAGGACCGTACGGGCCTGGTCCTGGCCCAGGTCCCGGTGGACGTGGGCACCTTCCTGCTCAACGAGAAGCGCCAGGCCATCGGCGAGATCGAAGAGCGTCATGGGGTCGAGATCAGCATCATCCCCAACCCGCAGTTCTTTACCCCGCATTTCACCGTGCAGCGCGTGCGCGGCGACGAACGCGAGGACGTGGTCAGCGATCGCAGCAGCCACCAGCTGGTGGAGATCGTGGAGGAAGACCCGGACCCGCACCAGGAGCGCCGGCAGAAGCCGGAAAAGCCGCTGGTTCAGGGCGTCAGGGTATCCGCACCACCGCCGGAGTCCCCGGCCGCGCCGCCGACCGGCGCGGCCCCCTCCGCTCCGGCCGGGCCGCCGCCGGAACCGGTGGCCCAGCCTGGCTTCTTCGGACGCATCTGGTCCGCGCTGTTCCCCAACAGCCGTCCCCCGGCCAGCACCGCCGGCACGCCGACCGAAGCCGACACGCCGGTAGAGGGCGAAGCGCGTGGCGGGCGCCGTGGCAAGGGCGGCGAGCGCGGGGCGGATCGCAACCGCAAGTCCGGCGACCGGAGCGGCGACAGCGGTGGTAATGGCAGCCGCCGTTCCCGTGGCGGCAAGGGTGACAAGTCCCGCAAGTCGGACAAACCCGACAAGTCCGGGGAGGAAACGCGCGCCGGCAAGGGTGGCGGCCGGAACGGCGGCAAGCCCGAAGGTGATGACAAGCCGCGCAAGGAGAAGACTGGCGAGGCCGGCGAAGGCAAGGGCAAGTCCGCCGGCGGCGGGCGTTCCGGCAAGGCCGGCGGCGCCGACAAGTCCCGCAAGGGTGAAGACAAAAGCGAAGACAAGACCGCCCCCGAAGGCGCGAATGAAGGCCCGAAGACGGCCGAAACCAGCGCGGATACGCCCGTAGAGGCCACCACACAGGAAGCCGCGGATCGTGCGCCGGAGACCTCCGGTAGCGGCGAGGACAGCGGGGATGACGGCAAGGGGCGGACGCGCAGCCGGCGTTCCCGCCGTGGTGGCCGGCGTCGCGGTGGCCGTTCCCGCAGCGGCGACGCGGCAGCGGACAGCCAGGAGCCCCGTGACGACCAGGACGCCAACGCCACCGACTCCAGCGGCACCGACTCCGGCGAGCCCACGGCCGACAGCAGCGAATCCGAATCGCAGGCCACCACCCCGGTCCGCTCCGACGCCGAACCGGCGCCAGCCGCCGCGCCGGACGCCGAAGCTCCGGAGGCAAGCCCCTCGCAGGAAGACAGCGAGGCGGCATCGGCATCCGGCGGGCGGAAGCCCCGCACCCGCAAGCCGGCGAAAAAGAAGGAATCCGCCGCCAGCGAAGGGGACGCGGACAACCAGGCCCCTGCCGAGGCACAGGCGGAGCAGGCTCCGGAGGCGGCCAGCGATGACACCGGCGAAGACGCGGGTGGAAGCAGCAGCCGTCGGCGGCGTTCCTCCGGCAGCCGCGGACGTTCGCGGGCCGCGCAAAAGGTGGAGGGCGATACGAGTGACGAGGGCAGCGCGGAGCCGGTGACGGAGCCCGCCAGCGACGCGGCTTCCGAAGCCGGATCATCCGACGAATCCCCGGAGGCCAGCACGGCCCCGTCCAGCCGCCGTCGCCGCACGAGCTCGACCCGGTCCCGCAAGAGCGCACCCGCGAGCGAGGCCTCCGACGCCAGCCCGGCGGCGGACGCCGGGGACAGCAAGCCCGCGGACACCGGCGGCGAGACGGACGCAGACGGTTCCGGGTCGAAGAAGGACTGAGGGCCGGTTCCATGAATCCCGCCCCCGCAGGCACGCACCTGTGGAGGCGGGATTCCCGGTCAGCCGGTGGATCCGTTCCGCGGCCGGATGCCGTGCTCGCGTTCGAAGTGCTCGAGCAGGCCGTCCGCGGCCGCCTCGACCAGGTCCATCACATGGACGAAACCCTCCCCTCCACCGTAATACGGGTCCGGGACGTCGGTTTCCGGCCGGTTCACGGCGTACTCGGGGAAGCGTTGCAGGCGGGCGCGCGTATCCTTGCCCTGCAACTGGCGAGCAATCCGCTCGTTCGCCTCGTCCATTACCAGGATGTAGTCGAATTCATCGAAGTCTTCGCGCTCCAGCTGGCGCGCGCGCAGGTGGCTGATGTCGTAGCCGCGGCCCCGGGCTTCATCGCGCGCCCGGGGATCCGGCCCGGAGCCGATGTGATAGCCATGGGTCCCGGCGGAATCGACTTCGATCACGTTCTCCAGCCCGCGCTCGCGCAGGCGCTGTTCGAGTACGCCATGTGCCATCGGCGAACGACAGATGTTACCCATGCAGACCATGAGTACACGCAGCTTGGACATGTGTTGTTTCCTCTGTTGATGAATAAATGACTCGACGCGGCAGGAGCCTGCCCGGCCGCGGCCCTTGTGACAAGCAGGCATGCTCGTGCCCGAGGTTCCGCCCGAGCCGGGCTTTGTGCCATGCTGATCCGGCATTCCAGCGAGAAGAGCGTTCCCATGGGCGATTTCACCGGCTCGCGTCCTCTGCTACCCCTCCCCGCCTCCGCGGACGGTGCGCGTGCCGGCGGGGTCCGCGATCCGCTGGCCGCCGTTGGACAGCGGATGGAGGTCCGCATGATCGAGCGCCTGGCGGACGGCAACGTCCGGCTGCAAGTGCCCGCCACCGGGGGTGGTAGCGGTGGTAGTGGCGATCGCCCCGGCGTGATGGTCGCTCGGCTGGCCGGCGCGATGTCCGAGGCGCTGGCTGCCCGTGCCGAAAGCGGCCAGCGCCTGATGGCCGAGGTCACGCGCAGCTCGCCCTCGCTGGAAGTGCGGCTCCTGCCGGCCGCGGGTTCACCGGGCATCGGGACCGGGTCGTCGGCGGAGACGGATCGCCTGGGGGCCTTGCTGCGCCGGACCCTGCCCGCGGCGCGCGCCCTGGCGCCAACGCTGCAGGCCCTCTCCGCCGCGGCAACGCCTCCGGACACCCGCGCCGACACGGCCTCGACGCGCATCGACGCCCTGGTGCGCGGTCTCCCCGACGCCTCCGGCCTGACCCGCCCCGAAGGGCTGCAGCAGGCGACGCGTGCCTCCGGGGTGTGGCTGGAGTCCATGCTGGCCCAGTCCGGCACACCGGGCAGCGCGGGCCCGAACGTGTCGGGCGACCTCAAGGCCCGGCTGCTGCGGGCGGCCGACGCCCTGCGGCAGATGCCCGGTACCGGCCCGGGCGGCGGTGCCGGGTCGGCCCCCGCGGGCGGGACGGGCCCGCTGCTGGAGGGCATGCTGGCTCGCCTCGCCAGTCTCCAGCTGCAGGCCACCGGCGACGGAGCGGATCCTCAGCGCTGGCTGTTCGAACTGCCGTTTCGCACCCCGCAGGGGGTACAGGGCCTGCATGGCGAGATCGAACGACACGCCGGCGAGCACGACGGGGCCACCGAAGGCGACTGGCGCTGTCACCTGACCCTCGATCTGCCGGCCCTGGGTCCGACCCTCATCGTGCTGCATTCACGGGCCGGACAACTGCACGTACATTTTACCGCCGAACGTGCGGAGACCGTGGAACGCCTGCAGGCCGGCCAGGGGTCCCTGCGCGACAACCTGGTCGCGCGCGACCTGGAACCGGCGAGTCTTGCGGTGCGCCAGGGCGACGTGGATACCGATCCGCAGGCTTGGCCGGACCGGGCGCACGGCATGCTGGACGAACAAGCATGACCCGTGGCCGCGACAGGCGAACGGGCGGGGCCACGGGGGCACCGGGGCATGACCGGGCCGTCGCCCTGGAGTGGGATCGCCGGCAGGCACCGCGCATCACCGCGTCGGGCGCCGGAGTGACCGCCGAGGAGATCCTCCGGATCGCCGAGGAACACGATATCCCGCTGCATCATGACACCGCCCTGACCGAAGCCCTGGCCCAGGTGCCGCTGGGCGAGGAGATCCCCGAGGAGCTTTACGTTGCCGTGGCGGAGGTACTGGCCTTCGTGTTCCTGCTGGCGGGGATCACGCCGGAGGACCTCGGACGATCCTGATCAGCCCCCGTCAGTCGTCGTCACGCGCGCTCCCGGCACCGTGCAGGCTGTAGATCAGGTCCAGTTCCGCGGCGGTCAGGCTGCAGAGCCGGCGGACTTCCTCGCGCGGATAACCCTCGCGGACCAGCTGGATGGCTTTCTCGTACGACCCCTGGTCCGGGTCACGCGCACGCAGCTCGGTGTGCTGGTCGTGCAGGCGTTCCAGCGCCCGCTGTACCGAAGCCTGCGCCTGACCGTGATTGATTACCCCCTCGGACAGGACCTTCATCGCCCCCTGCAGGGCCATCAGGGAGGTCGCCTGGCGCTGGTAGTCCTGCCGCAGAGCCGTGAGCTGCCGCCGCAGCAGCAGCACCAGCGCAACGGCGAATCCCGCCACGATGGTGGCCAGCAGCGCGATCCCCGCCGCAAGCCAGACCAGTAGATTCTCTCCCATCAACCCGTGCTCCCCGTTGGCTGGCCCGATTGTCGCGTGAAGTCACGGTCCGAGGCCAGTCCGGAGATGCGATGCGACGGCAATCAGGCGTATTCGTCGATCCTCCCGCCCCGGCGCCGTTCGCGTTCGGCCAGGCGTGGCGGTTTTTGCTGGGCCGGGGGGATCCCGGGGCGCAGGATCGGGTCGCGATCATGGTCGTCGCTGAGGGCGTGGCCGGCCACACTGGTGTGCACCGGACGCACGTCGCGAGGTGGCCTGAGGACCGGGTAAAGCGGCCGTACGGAACGGTCGTGCTGGAGCTCGTCCACCATTTTTTCACCTCCCGCACGGTCTGCCCGTGCATCGGTGCGCCGTCCCGCCCGACCGGGCGAAGCCAGCGCCGAGCTACAGCTCCCGCAGCTGCGCCCACTCCTCGTCGGAGAGGAGCTTGTTCAGGTCGACCAGGATGGTCAGACCCGCTTCGGTACTGGTTACGCCCTGGATGAAACGGCTGCTTTCGTCGTTGCCGACCTCCGGCGCCGCCTCCACGCTGTCGGGCGAAATCCGTACCACCTCGGACACCGAATCCACCAGGATCCCCACGTTCTGATCGTCCACGTCGATGATGACGATACGCGAGGCATCGTCCGGCTCGCGATCCTCCAGCCCCATGCGCCGACGCGCATCAATCACCGTGACCACGTTGCCGCGCAGGTTGATGATGCCGAGGATGTAATCCGGTACGCCGGGCACCGGCGCGATATCCGACACCTTCAGCACCTCCTGGACCTGGAGCACGTCGATGGCGTAGGTCTCGTCGGCCAGGCTGAAGGTTACGTACGGAGCGGTATCGGCCTTGGCCATGGATTCAACGTCTTGTGCGCTCATGCTCATCCTCTTGGAGCGGTCGTGTCCGCGGGACGGACACGCAACATGGATTCTTTTTCAATGTAACGGCCGACGTCCCGGCGACTTGAATGCCACCTGCTCCGGCCGGTGGTTCACTCCTGGCCGGACTCCCAGTCCCCGGCCTCGAGACTGCCGTGCAATGCCGTCAGGTCCAGCAGGGTCGCCATCTTCTCCCGATCCACGCCCGCCAGCCACGGCAGCCGGCGCCGTTCGCTGCGCCAGCGCAACTGCTCGGGATCGATCGTGCGGGTCCCGTGGATCGCCCGGCAGGCCAGCGCGAAGCGCGAGTTCGCGAGGAACACCACCTGACGCGCGGTGTCCGGTTCGTACTCCCGGTCCGACGGCGTCACGATGGCGGCCAGGTCGATCAACTGCACCCGCCCCTGCTTGCTGTCCGCGATCCCCAGATACCAGGGGGAATGCGCCGGCGTCGGGCGGATGTTCAACTTATCCAGCGGCGTCACGCCTCCGAGGTCCACCAGGGGTGCCAGCAGGGTCAGGGGCCCGGCTTCGATCACCAGGGCCGAAAACGGCTTTTCCGGCCGGGGATACGTCGGACCCACGGGAGTTTCCGGCGGCGGTGCGGCGGGGCCGGAAACCGGCGCCAGTTCGCTCGCCGGAACCTCCACCGGGGTGTCTACCGGCTCCAGGATGTCGTCGCGCATCAGGCTGCGCGGACCCGGCGGCGCCTCCGCCACCCGAGTACGGGGGTTCTGCGCGGATCGTTCCTCCTTCTGCTCGGCGGGGGCCGGCTCCGGCGCATCCAGCAGGTCGCCGAAGTAGTCCTCGAGGGCCTGCGGCTCGGCGAGCAGCGGCCCGTTCTGTTGCCGGTGACGGCTCATTTTGCCTGTCTCCTCTCCCCATGGGTCCGGGGCAGCCGTCCGCCGATGGTTTCCAGCAGGTCGGCATAGGCCAGCACGCCGCGGGCATCCGGGATCATGAAGCACAGCGGCTGTCCTGCGCTGGAGGCATCACGGAACTTGGTATCCACCGGAATCACTCCGGACCAGACCTCGTCGCCGTACTGCCGCCGCAACTCGGCCAGCGCCTCGTGCGCCGCGCGGGTTCGCCGGTCGAACAGGGTCGGGATGATGCGGTAGTTCAGCTGTGCCTTGCGCGATTTCTGGACCATCGTCAGGGTGTTGATCATGCGCTCCAGCCCCTTCAGGGCGAGGAATTCCGTCTGTACCGGGACCAGCAGTTCGTCGCAGGCCGCCAGGGCGTTCACCATCAGCACGCCCAGCATCGGCGGGCAGTCCATCAGGACATAGTCGTAGTCGTCCTGCACGCCCTCCAGGGCATGGCGCAGCACCAGCCCCATGCCGCCCCGCGTACCGAGCTGACGGTCAAGCGTCGCCAGCGCGGTACTCGCGGTCAGCAGATCCAGTCCCGGGAACGGTGTCTCGCGTATCAGCCCGGCCGGGTCCGGACGCTCGCCTTCCACCGCCTGATTGAACAGTTCGTACACGCCACGCGTCGCGGTCTCGGGGTCGTGTCCGAAATACGCGGTGAGCGAGCCGTGAGGGTCCATGTCCACCAGCAGCACACGCTGGTCCGGACCGGACAGCAGTCCGCCCAGGGTCACCGTCGTGGTGGTCTTGCCCACCCCGCCCTTCTGGTTGGCCACTGCCCAGATCTTCATGCGACGTCCTCTCGTGGCTACGGCGACGGCAATTCGTCGCGCAGCTGTTCCGGTTCCCGTTGTCCGTCTTCGCGCGGGGGCGCCCCGGGCAGCACCACGATCGCCACCCGGCGGTTTTCCGCCCGCCCGGCCGCGGTCTCGTTGTCCGCCACCGGTCGATATTCCCCGTGCCCGAGCGCCACCATGTCGGCCGGGTCCATGCCCTGTTGTTCGAACATCCTGACCACTGTGGCCGCCCGCGCGGCGGACAGTTCCCAGTTGGAAGGATAGACCGCGGTGGTAATCGGCACATTGTCGGTATGCCCCTCGACGTGAATGCGCGCCGCGCGCGGCGCCAGCACCCCCGCGATATCTTCCAGCACGGGCTCCGCGTCCGGGTTCAGGGTGGCCTCGGCGCTGGGGAACAGCAGCTGGCTGGTGATCTCGATCTCCAGCCAGTACGTGTCCCGCGTCACGTCCACCTGCCCGTCCTCGATCATCGGTGCCATCGCCGATTCGATCTCGGCGGCCACCTCGGCGATCTCGTCCAGCAGGCCCTGCAGGTCTTCATCGCCGCGTTCCTCGAACAGCCCCGAGGCCGCCCGGTCCAGCGCTTGCGGGCCGTCATCCAGCAGCCCCGGCCGGATGTCGATGGGCGCCAGCGAACGCGGTACGTCCGCGTCCGACGGTGGCGCGACCACACCGGGATCGCCGACCTGGATCGGCTCCAGCTGCCCCGGGGTGCCGAAGGCTTCCACCAGCGAGTCGGACAACACCCGGTACTTGCCCTCGTCGACCGAGGAGATCGCATACATCACCACGAAAAACGCGAGCAGCAGCGTCACAAGATCGCCGTAGGGGATTGCCCAGGCTTCGTGGTTGGCTTCCTCCTCCTGATGTTTGCGCCGGGCCATGTTCGTCCTACCCGTGCACGTAGCCGCCGAGCTTGCTCTCGATATTGCGCGGGTTCTCTCCCTCCGCGATCGCGATCAGACCCTCCATCAGCATCTCCTGATGACGGGAGCGCTCCTGCACCAGTGCCTTCAGCTTGTTTGCCACCGGCAGAAACAGCAGATTCGCCGAAGCGATCCCGTAGACCGTGGCCACGAACGCGGCCGCGATCCCGGCGCCCAGGCGATCCGGATCGGTCAGGTTCTGCATTACCGCCATCAGCCCCATGACCGCGCCCACGATGCCGAGCGTGGGCGCATACACCCCCATGCTCTCGAAGACCTTGGCGCCTTGCAGATCGAAGGCCTCGCGGTTGTCCACGTCGGATTCCAGGATCTGCCGGATCACCTGCGGTTCGGATCCGTCCACCAGCAGCTGCAGCCCCTTGCGGGCGAACGGGTCGCGTTCCTCTTCGGCTACGCTCTCCAGTCCGAGAAGTCCTTCCTTGCGCGCGATGTTCGACCATTCCACCACGCGGCGAATCATCGCAGCGTTGTCGATCGCCGGCGGACGAAAGACCCACGGCAGCATCTTCATGCCGTGCATGAAGACTCCCAGGCGCGCCTGCACCAGCGTCGCGCCGAGGGTTCCCAGCACCACGATGATGAACGCCGCGGCATTCCACAGCGCACCGATCCCGCTACCCTTGGCGATGCTGCCGCCCAGCACCGCAACGAGCCCCAGGAGAATCCCGATGAGGCTCAGGATATCCACGTCAGCAGAACCCCTTGACCAGTGCCGGCCCGATCTCCTGCAACGGATACACGTGGTCCGTCAATCCGGCCTCCGCGACGGCCGCCGGCATGCCGTACACCACCGAGGTCGCCGCATCCTGTGACCACACCTGGGCCCCGCAACCCTTCAGCGCGCGCACGCCCTCGCGGCCGTCCGCCCCCATGCCGGTCAGGATGACGGCCAGGACCTGGCCGCGCAGCGCATCGACGGCCGATTCGAAGGCCGCGTCCACGCTCGGCTTGTAGATGGTGCCCGCCGGACTCTCGGTCACCCGCACGCGGGTCTGGGAACCGCGTTCCAGCGTCAGCTGCTGGCCACCGGGGGCCAGCAGAGCCGTGCCCGGACGCAGGAAGTCGCCGTCCACCGCCTGCTTGATGCGGATCGGGCAGATCGCGTCCAGCCGCTCGGCGAACGCCGGGGTGAAGCTTGCCGGCATGTGCTGGACCAGCACCACCGGGAGCGGGAAGTTCGCCGGCAGGTGCTTGAGCACCTCCTGCAACGCCACCGGGCCGCCGGTGGAGGTCCCGATCAGTACCGCGCGCAGGGAACTGAGCGGTGCCGGCGGACGGGCCACCGGCGGCTTGGGCGTCTCGCGCGCGGTTTCGCTCGCCTTGCGGTCCGCCGCCTGCCGGCGTTCCGACACGGGTGCCTCGGTTTTCGGCCGGTCCCCTCCCGGCGCACTGGAGGAACGAGCGCGGCTGCGCGCCAGACTGCGGACCCGCCGGCGCAGCAGGGCACGCGCACTGTCTTCGTCCCCGGCCATGTCGGAGAAGCGTTTGGGCAGAAAGTCAACCGCCCCGGCCTCCAGCGCGTCCAGGGTCGCCTGGGCACCCTCGGTGGTCAGGCTGGAGAACATCAGGATCGGTCGCGGATGGTCCGCCATGATCTTGCGGACCGCCGTGATGCCGTCCATCACCGGCATCTCGATGTCCATGGTCACGACATCCGGGTCCAGTTCCTTCACGGCGTCGACCGCCTTCTGGCCATCCTCGGCCGTGCCCACGACCTCGATCCCGATATCCGCGTTCAGGATCTCCGCAATCCGGCGTCGGAAAAACCCGGAATCATCCACCACCAGAACCTTGACCGGCATCCTCAGCCCTCAGCTCGTCGGGCGGCCCGGCGCGCGCGCCCTCTGCCCGGTACCTGATTCACCAGCAGGGTGACCAGGTCCGAGACATCCAGAATGAGTGCAATGCCACCATCGCCGGTAATGGTAGCGCCCGCCAGGCCCTTGACCCCCTGAAGATTCTGGCCCAGAGGCTTGATGACAACTTCTTCCTGCCCCACCAGACCGTCGACCACCAGGCCGACCTTGCGGTCGGCCGCATGGACCACGACCACATGGGCGTTCTCGCGGGGTTCCGGTTCCACGCCGGGCTTCGCCCAGCGCGACAGATAATGGATCGGCAGGGTCTGGTTGCGCACCACAATGACTTCCTGCTCGTCCACGTAATGGGTCTGGGTGAGGTCCAGATCGAGGATCTCGGAGACCGCCGCCAGCGGGATCGCGAAACGGCGTTCGCCCAGGATCACCATCAGCGCCGGCAGGATCGCCAGGGTCAGCGGCAGCTTCACCCGCAACGTCGTGCCGACGCCGACCTCCGATTCGATCTCCACGGTGCCGTTGAGCTGGTTCAGGCTGGTCTTGACCACGTCCATGCCCACGCCCCGGCCGGAGACATCCGAGATCTCGGCCTTGGTCGAAAAGCCGGCCATGAAGATCACGTTGAAGGCCTCGCGGTCGGTCATGCGCTCGGCCATCGCGGGCTCCATCAGCTCCTTTTCCACCGCCTTGCGGCGTAGCGCATCCGGATCCATGCCACGTCCGTCGTCCTTGATGATCAGGGCGATATGGTCGCCCTCCTGGGCGGCCCCGAGGACCACCGTGCCGCGCCGCGGCTTGCCGGCTGCCTCGCGCTCGTCGGGCATCTCGATCCCGTGGTCCACCGCATTGCGCACCAGATGCACCATCGGGTCCGACAGGGCCTCGACCAGGTTCTTGTCGAGGTCGGTCTCCTCGCCAAAGATCTCCAGATCGATTTCCTTGCCCAGATTCCGGGAGAGATCGCGGATCACGCGAGGGAAACGGTTGAAGACCTTCTTCACCGGCTGCATGCGGGTCTTCATTACCGAGGCCTGGAGGTCGGAGGTCACCAGCGCCAGCGAACTGATCGCCTTGCCCAGTTCATCGTCCACGTGCTCGGAGCGCAGCATGCTCAGCCGGTTGCGCACCAGCACCAGCTCGCCCACAAGATTCATGATCTCGTCGAGGCGCTCGGTATCCACGCGCACCGAAGTCTCGCCCTGATTTCCGCCACCGCCCTGGCCGCCGCCCCCGGCACCCCCGCCGGAAGCACCGCCGCGCCCACCGCCGGACGTGGGCGCCGGACCGGAACTTTCCGCCTTCTGTTCCTTCCCGCCCGTGCCTCCGGGCGAGGCTGCCGCCGGCTCTGCGGCAGGCGCGGTGTCCGCGTGTTCGGTGCCGCCGGCCCCGGCGGCGGACGCCGAACCTTCCGGAACCGGTTCCGCAGCGGCGGACGGGCCCGGCTCGGCCGGTTCGGCCGGCGTGGTGGGTGGGCCGGCTCCTTTCGCCTGCAGTTCGTCGAGCAGGCTCTCGAACTCATCGTCGGTGATCTCGTCGTCGCCACCACCCGCGTCACCGCCATCCGTGGCCGCGACATCCGGGGCCGACTCCGCTGCCGTGCCCGGATCCACCGGTTTCGGTGGCTGGTCTCCGTGCAGGCTGTCCAGCAGGGCCTCGAACTCGTCGTCGGTGATCTCGTCCCCGGCACCCACGCGGACTTCGTCGTCGCCCGGCGCGTCATCCGCTGCCGGCGCCGGCTCGGCCGCTTCCTTCAGCGCCTCCTCCGGCCAGTCGTCGGCCGATCCCGGTGCTGCCTCCCCGGCCGGAGCCGCGTCCGGCGTTTCTTCCGCGACCGGGGCGGCTTCGTCCCCGCCGCCGGCGGCGGGGACCGTTTCGTTGCGCGCCATGCTTCGCAGGGTGTCGACCAGATCTTCGGGCGCCGGCGTCGGCTCCTGGCCGTCGCGCAGCTCGCCGAACATCACGTTGAGCGAGTCCAGGACCCGCAGCATCGTGTCCATCAGATGACCGTCCACCTGACGTTCGTGATTGCGCAACAGGTTGAAGACGTCTTCGGCGTTGTGGCAGACCGTCACCAGCGGGTCCAGCCCGAGAAAACCGGCCCCGCCCTTGATGGTATGGAAACTGCGGAAGACCGCATTCAGCAGATCGGTATCGTCCGGATGCTGTTCCAGGTCGATCAGCTGTTCGTTCAGGCCTTCCAGCAGCTCCCCCGCCTCGATCAGGAAGTCCTGGAGGATTTCGTCGTTGGGGTCGATGGCCATGCGGTCTCTCCGTTCCGGTGACTCGAATCGTCGGCAGATGGCTGCCGGTGCAAGGGGATCCCGGGACGGACCCTAGAACCCCAGGCTCGACAGCAGATCGTCCACCTCGTCCTGTCCTTGAACGACATCCGTGCCGGAATCTTGAGTGTGGGGCACCGCGGGTCCATGCCCGCGGCGGTCCTCCTCGCGTGCGGTTTCTTCCGCCTCCGGGGCCTGTTCGGCCGCCGCCCGGGCATCCTTCTCCAGGCGCCCGGAAGACAGGCGGATCAGCGAGACCAGGCTTTCCTCCAGGTCCGTGACCAGACGGATGACCCGCCGGATCACCTGCCCGGTGAGATCCTGGTAGCTCTGTGCCATCAGGACCTGCGACAGCAACCGGCGCAGTTCTTCGGTGTCCTTGCCGGTCTGTTCGAAAAACGCATCGAGTTCGCGCGCGAACTCGCGGAATTCCTCCACCGACAGTTCGCGGTTGCGGAACCGGGTCCATTTCTCGGTGAGTTCCGCGGCACGCCCGGCGAACGCCTCGGCAATCGGCAGGGACGATTCCACCGCATTCAGGGTTTCGTGCGTGGCCTGTTCGGTCTGGGTCACCACGTAACTCAGACGCTCGCGTGCATCCGGAATCTCGTCCTGCGCCAGCTCGACCAGACGCGAATCGCCCCGGAAGCTCTCCAGGGCCTCGTGCAGTTCGCGGGTCAGTTTGCCCAGTTCGTCGAACAGTTCGCGCTCGTAAGGCCGCGCGAGCTCCTGGATCAGGCGGCGCGAAGCCTCCTCGTCACCGCCTTCCAGAGCGCCCACCAGCTCCCGCGCCAGCGCGAGCCGGTCTTCCCCGGAGGCATTCTCTTGTTCGGTCATCGGGTCTCTCTTGCCGTGTCAGCCGGTCGCGGTATTCAGCCTTGAGCTTCAATACGTTCGAAGATCTTTTCGATCTTCTCCTTGAGCGTCTCGGCCGTGAAGGGCTTCACAATGTAACCGTTCACGCCGGCCTCTGCCGCCTCCACGATCTGATCGCGCTTGGCTTCGGCCGTGACCATCAGCACCGGCAACGATTTCAGCCGCTCGTCCTTGCGCACCTCGCGCAGGAGGTCGATGCCCGGCATGTTGGGCATGTTCCAGTCGGTGATCAGAAAATCGAAGTCGCCGTTCTGCAGCATCGGCAGGGCGGTGCTCCCGTCGTCGGCCTCCATGGTGTTGTTGAAGCCAAGATCCCGCAGGAGATTCTTGATGATGCGCCGCATCGTGGAGAAGTCGTCCACGATCAGGATTTTCATACCCTTGTCCACAGTTCGCTCCGGGAATGTGTTTGAACCTTAGAATATCTGCAGGGACTCGACGTCTTCGAGCCACGAGCCCAGACGCGCCCGCAGACGGTGCACCGCCTGGCTGCGGATCTGGCTGACGCGCGATTCGGTCACGTCCAGCACCGCACCGATCTCGCGCAGGTTGAGTTCTTCGGTGTAGTACAGGTTGAGCACCAGTCGTTCGCGCTCGGGCAGATCGCCCAGTGCGCCGGCCAGTTCCTCGCGGAACTCCCCGGCCTCGATGCGCCGCGACGGGGACTGCTCCTGCCCTTCCAGCACGCGATCCGCCTCGCCCTCCGGGCCGCCCACCTCGTCCAGCGCGAACAGATGGGCACCGGCATGATCATCCAGCATCTGGTAGTAGGTTTCCACCGGGACGCCCAGCTCCTCGGCGATCTCCGGAGCGCGAGCGGCGCGGCCCTCGCGGGCCTCCACCGTCTGCATCGCCTCGGAGATCCGCCGGCTGTTGCGGTGCACCGAGCGCGGCGTCCAGTCGCTGCGACGCAGCTCGTCGATCATCGCCCCGCGGATGCGGATCCCGGCGTAGGTGGCGAAGGTCGCCCCCTGGCCGCCTTCGAACTGCCGCGCGGCCTCGATCAGCCCCACCATGCCTGCCTGCACCAGGTCATCCACCTGCACCGAGGCCGGCAGCCGGGCCATCAGGTGATGGGCGATCCGATTCACCAGCTCGACGTGGTCCGCGACCAGCTGATCCGGTCCCCCGGTCCCCGCCCGGGCGTATCCCGAAAGTCTGTTCTTTGGCGTGTTCATGCGCTTTGCAGCATCCTCTCGACGAAGAATCCAACCCCCCCGCTGGCGCCGCGGGCCACCGGCCAGCCGTCGACCTTGCGCGCGAGCTCGAGGAACGCCCGTCCCGCCGGGCTGCCCGGGGACTGCTGCACCACCGGCGCCCGTTTCTGCACCGCCTGGCGCAGGGCATCATCCAGCGGAATCACGCCCACCAGATCCAGTATGACCTCCGGCAGATAGGTGGAACAAACCGCCTGCAGCTTCTGCATCACGCGTTCCGCCCCGGCACGGCCCTGCACCATGTTCGCGACCACGCGGAACCGGCTCACGCCATGATCCCGATGCAGGACCTTGATCAGCGCATAGGCGTCGGTCATCGATGCCGGCTCGTCGGTGACCACCACCAGGGTCTCCTGCACGGCCTGACAGAAACTGGTTACCGACTCCTGCAGCCCGGCGGCGGTGTCGACCACCAGCACGTCCAGCGGCCGCGTATACATGCTGAAGGCCTGGATCAGGCCGTGATGTTCCGGCCGGCTCAGGTTGGCCATGGTCGCGATCCCGGACGCGGAAGGCACCACGCGGATTCCCTCCGGGCCCTCGATGATCACGTCTTCCAGATCCTCGACGTCCCCGGTCACCAGGTCGTGCAGCGTCCGCTGCGGACGCAGGCCCAGCAGCACATCGACGTTCGCGAGCCCCAGGTCGGCATCGAACAGCATGACCTCGCGTCCCAGTCGGGCCAGTCCGACCGACAGGTTGACCGAGACATTGGTCTTGCCGACCCCGCCCTTGCCCGAGGCCACCGCGACGACCTTCAGGGGCTTAGTGTTGTGTGACATGATGTCCCTTCAGCACCGGTTGAATCATTTCGAGCGGCGCGGGCTCCTCGCCCGCGGCGGGTTCATCTTCGGATCGGGGCCGCCGGGCCTCGCGCTCCGAGGCCTCGCGCCGCCGCCAGGCCTGCATCGCCTCGTCGACCCAGGCGTCGGCCTCGCCGTGTTCGGGCTCTTCCTGCAGCGCCAGGCGCGTCAGGTGGCCAGTGTCCACGCGATGGAAATCCTCGGCGATACGCTGGCCGTCGCTCATGAACGCGACACCCAGCGGCTGGTCCAGCAGTACCGAAAGCACCTCCCCCAGCTGTTCCGCCTCGTCCAGCTTGGTCAGCACCAGGGCCGAGGGTTCCGTGGGGGCGAATGCCTCCAGCACCCGCCGCAGGGCCATGCCCTGGGTGGTGGCCGCGATCACCAGCCAGGTCTCCGCGCGCACGTCCGCAGGCATGTCCGTCAGCAGGGGTTCCCGCGGAGCGGTTCGGGGGGACTGCCCGGCGGTATCCACCAGGATCAGGTGCCCACTGCCCGCCGAACGACGCGCCATCTCGCGCAGCTCGGCCTCGGTTTCCACCACACGCACCGCGGTTCCCGCCATCTGGCCGAAGGCCTGCAACTGCCGCGTCGCGCCGATGCGCTGGGCGTCCATGGTGACCAGGGTGACCGAATCCGGCCCCATGCGGCGGATCTGGCGCAGTGCAATCCGCGCAATGGTGGTGGTCTTGCCGACCCCCGTCGGTCCCTCCAGCGCGAGCACCCCGCCCTCGTCGAGGATGGAGGCGCGCGCGGTCACGATGGCACCAGACAGGCGCGCCCGCAGGCGCTCCCATGCCTCCTCCGAGGTGTGATCGTCGAGGATGCTGCCGGCCAGGCTGCGCGCCAGCGGCTCGCGGAAGCCCAGATCCATCAGCCGCGCCTTGCATTCGGCCGCCAGTGGATGCCGTGCCGCCCAGCGGGCCTGCTCGTTCTCTTCGTACTGCCGCGTCAGCAGACTGCGCAGATCCCGCAGTTCCTGACGCATCGCGGACACCTCGGGGTCGGTGGGCCACTGCGGGGCCGGTCGCTGCCGGGACCCGGCACCCGACCCCCCGCCGGCGGAAGCCGCTGCGGGCTCCGGCGCGCGGGGGTGCTCACCGCGCGGGGCCGATTCATCGCGCACACCCTGTCGCGCTGATTCCCGGGCGGAGCGTGCCCCGCTACCGGCGTCGTCCTGCCGCGGGGCACCCCGGCCGTCACCCTCCGCCGTTCCGGCGGGCGCCTCGCCGCCATCGAGGGCCGCGACCACCTCCAGCCAGCCGTCGACCCGGCGGCTGGACAGGATCACGGCGTCCTCGCCCTGCTCCTCGCGGACCTGGCGCATCGCGTCGCGCATGTCCCGTGCCCGGTATCGTCTGACATTCATCGTTCGCTCTCCCGCCGATCGTTGACTGGTGCTTCAGGCCATGCCCGTTCGCACATCACGCCGACTTCTTGTCTGCTTCATCCTGTCCCACCGTGGCCACCACCCGGATCCGCCGGTTGTCCGGGATCTCGGTGAATGCGAGCACGGTCAGGTTGCGCACCGCGCCCCGCAGCCACCCGGCGATCCAGGAGCGGATTTCCGGGGCCACCACCAGCACCGCCGGCTGTCCCGCCGCCTCCTGGCGCTGGGCGGCCTCGCCCACCGATCGTTGCAGGCGTTCGGCCAGGCCCGGCTCCAGTCCGACGGTGTCGCCATTGCTGCCCTGCAGAGACTTATGCAAAAGCTGTTCCAACGAAGGGTCGAGGGCGATCAGGGGCAGCTCCTCCTCCGGTCCCACCAGGTCCTGGACGATGGAGCGCGACAGCGCGACCCGCACCGCGGCGGTCAAAGTGCCGGGATCCTGACTCTTGGCACCCTCCTCTGCCAGGGTTTCGGCGATCGTGCGCAGATCGCGGATGGAGACCTGCTCGGCCAGCAGGTTCTGCAGCACCTTCAGGATCACGCTCAGCGACAGCGTCTTCGGCACCAGGTTTTCCACCAGCTTGGGCGAACGCTGCGCCAGCTGGTCCAGCAGGTGCTGGGCCTCCTCGTGGCCGATCAGCCGGTGCGCGTTTTCGCGGAACACCTGCGACAGATGGGTCGCGATCACCGTGGACACGTCCACCACGGTGTAGCCGGCCCCCTGCGCCTGTTCGCGGTTCTCGGGGTCGATCCACAGGGCATCCAGGTTGAACGTCGGGTCCTTGGTCGGCGTGCCCGGCACCTCGCCGAAGACCTCGCCCGGATTGATCGCCAGCTCCTTGTCCGGGAACACCTCCGCCTCGGCGACGGTCACGCCCAACAGGGCGATACGGTAGGTGTTCGGGCTCAATTCGAGGTTGTCGCGGATATGCACCGGCTGCAGAAGGAAACCCAGCTCCTGCGACAGCTTGCGGCGTACGCCCTTGATCCGCCCCATCAGCTGGCCGTCCTGGGTCCGGTCCACCAGCGGAATCAGGCGGTAACCCACCTCCAGCGCCACCAGGTCCACCGGCGGCACGTCTTCCCACGACAGCTCGCGGTTCTCCGGCGAGGGTTCCTGCTCGGCCTCCGGCAGACGCTCCACCTCGGCTGCCTCCTCGTGCCGCCGGCGCGACATCAGGTAACCGCCGCCGGCGACCAGCGAAGCCAGGCCCAGGAACACCGCATTGGGCATCCCCGGCACCATGCCCAGCGACGCGATCACCCCACCCACGACGTACATCACGCGCGGGTTGGAGAACATCTGGCCGATGACCTGCTGGCCCATGTCCTGAGTGGTGGATACGCGGGTCACGATGATGGCCGTGGCCGAGGACAGCACCAGCGACGGGATCTGCGCCACCAGGCCGTCACCGATGGTCAGCAGGACATAGTTGGTGGCGGCATCGCCGATGGACATCCCGTGCTGCAGGGCGCCGATGGTGAGTCCGCCGATGATGTTCACGAACAGGATCAAAATCCCGGCGATGGCGTCCCCGCGCACGAACTTCGAGGCCCCGTCCATGGAACCGTAGAAGTCGGCCTCCTGGGCGATCTCGTCACGCCGTCGGCGCGCCTCTTCCTGGGTCAGAAGGCCCGCATTGAGGTCGGCATCGATCGCCATCTGCTTGCCCGGCATCGAATCCAGGGTAAAGCGGGCGCTGACCTCGGACACGCGCCCCGCACCCTTGGTTACCACCACGAAGTTGATGATGATCAGGATCGCGAACACCACCAGGCCGACCGCGTAGTTGCCGCCGACCACGAAGTCGCCGAAGGCCTGGATGACCTGCCCGGCCGCGTCCGTTCCGGTATGCCCTTCCAGCAGGATCACCCGGGTGGAGGCGATGTTCAGCGCCAGACGCAGCAGGGTTGCCACCAGAAGCACCGTGGGAAACACCGCGAATTCCAGCGGCCGCGGGGTGTACACCGCGACCATGATCACCACCAGCGACAGCGCGATGTTGAAGGTGAACAGCACGTCCAGCGCCACCGGCGGCAGCGGCAGCACCATCATCGACAGCATCGCGATCAGCAGCAGCGGGGCGCCCAGCCCCCAGCGGCCCATGCCGCTCAGGCGATCGAGGAAGCTCATGCGTCATCCTCCCGGCGCCGGCCGTGGCGTCCCTGGTGGGGATCGAGATATTCGTCCGGCACCGGCAGGTCGTCCGGCATGTCCACGCCCTGGTCGGCCCGCTTGAGCTGGTAAACGTAGGCGAGGATGCGCGCCACGGCCACGAACAGCCCGTCGGGAATCTCGCGGTCGAGATCGGTGGTGAAATAGAGCGCGCGCGCCACCTTCGGCGCCTCGACCCGGATGATCTCGTGCTCGTCGGCGATCTCGCGGATATTCGCCGCGACCTCGTCGACGCCCTTGGCCACCACCTTCGGCGCCGACATCTTCGAGGCCTCGTAGACGATCGCCACGGCATAGTGCGTGGGGTTGGTGATCACCACGTCGGCCTTCGGCACCTCTTCCATCATCCGGCGCTGGGCCATTTCCTGCTGTTGCTGGCGGATCTTCTGCTTCACCTCGGGCTTGCCGTCGGTCTCCTTGTACTCGTCCTTGAGCTCCTGCCGCGTCATCCGCAGCTGCTTCTGGTGATTCCACATCTGGAACGGCGCGTCGATCGCCGCCACGATGATCAGCGCCGCCGACACCGCGATGAAGGTGCCGAGCGCGATCTGGGCCGCATGCGACACGCCCTGGTGCAGTGGCTCGTAGCCCAGTCCCAGCAGACGGTCGGAGAACGTCCACAAGGTCAGCAGCGCGACCGTGCCGACCAGCGTGAACTTGGCGAGGGTCTTGCCGAACTCCATCAGCCCCTGCCAGGAAAAGATCCGCTGCAGGCCCTTGATCGGGTTCAGCTTCGACGCCTTGGGCGCCGCCGCCTGCCAGGAGAAATTGGCGCCGCCGATCAGGATGGGCGCCATCACCGCCGCCACCATCAGGATCCCGAACAATGGCAGCAGCGCCATCAGCGTCTGAAAGATCTGATCGGCCAGGTACGGCAGCAGCAGATCCGGGTCATGGGCCAGCTCCGGCTCGAAATCCAGGCGCGCCCGGGTCTGGTTGGCCAGCTGCCCGCCCAGGGTAGGCCCGAAGAACAGCATGAAGATGCCGGCGGTGATCAGCACCAGAAAGGTCGACAGCTCCCGCGAGCGCGGGACCTGACCCTTTTCGCGCGCCTCGCGGAGCCGTTTCTGGGTCGGCTCTTCGGTTTTTTCCTGTCCGTTCTCGTTCTCGGCCATGTCAGAACCCCAGCAGGACCTGCATCAGTCCGAAACCTTCCATGGCCAGCTCGCCCACGCGCTCGGGCAGCCCGGGCAGGATCAGCAGCAGGAGAACGAAGCCCATCAGGATCATCATCGGGAAGCCGACGGCGAAGATGTTGAGCTGAGGCGAGGCCCGTGTGATCACTCCCATGGAGATGTTCACCACCAGCAGCGAGGCGACCGCGGGCAGCGCCACCAGCACCGCCCCGGCAAACATCGTCTGGCCGAACAGCGCCACCTGCATGAAGGCCTCCGCATCCAGTCCGGACGGCGCAACCGGCATGGTCTCGAAGCTCGCCAGCAGCATTTCGAACAGGATCAGATGGCCGTTCAGGGCGAGAAAGATCAGGGTCGCCATGGTCACGAAAACCGTGGAGATCACCGGTACCTGAACGCCCTGCGCCGGATCCATGACCGAGGCGAAGCCCAGCCCCATCGACAGGGCCACTACCTCCCCCGCCTGCGTCATTGCGGAGAACACCAGCTGCAGGATGAAACCCATGGTCAGACCGATCAGGACCTGATGGAGGGTCACGATCGCCCCCTCCAGGCTGATCGGATCCACCTCGGGCAGGGCAGGCTCCTGCATCGCCACCACCACCGCCAGCACCAGCGCCAGACCCATGCGCATGCGCGCGTTCAGCTGGTCGCCGCCAAAGATCGGCATGACCACCAGCATCGCGCCAATCCGGGCCAGCGGCCACATCACGGCGGCCACCCACACCAGCATCTGGTCGGTGCTGATCTCCACGAGGCCCCCTAGCCCACCATCCCCGGCGCGTTCTCGTACAGGCGCTCGGTAAACTCGATCACCAGCGACAGCATCCAGTGCCCACTGATCAGCAACGCGGCGAACATGGCCAGCAGCTTGGGAATGAACGACAGGGTCATTTCCTGGATCTGGGTCGCCGCCTGCAGCATGCCGATCGCCAGGCCCACGGCCAGCGCCGTCAGCAGCGGCGGCGCCGCCAGCAGCACCACCACCATCAGCGTCTCGCGCCCGATATCCACGACCGTTTCGGGTGTCATCCGCCTCTCCTAAACAAAAAAGCTGGTTGCCAGCGTGTTCATCAGCAGGGCCCAGCCGTCCACCAGCACGAACAGCATCACCTTGAACGGCAGCGAGATGATCAGCGGCGACAGCATCACCATGCCCATCGACATCAGCACCGAGGCCACCACCAGGTCGATGATCAGGAACGGGATCAGGATCAGGAAGCCGATCTGGAACGCCGTCTTCAGCTCACTGGTCACGAACGACGGCACCAGCAGCGACAGCGGGATGTCGTCGGGATCCTCGAAGCCGTCGATGCCATTGATCTCCGCGAACATGCGCAGATCGCTTTCGCGGGTCTGCTCCAGCATGAAACCCCGCAGCGGCTGGATACCCGTTTCCAGGGCCTCTTCGGTGCCGATCTCCTCGGCCAGGTAGGGCTCCACCGCCACCTCGTGGATCTCTTCGAACACCGGCGCCATCACGAACAGCGTGAGAAAGAACGCCAGGCCGATCAGGATCTGGTTGGACGGTGTCTGGGACGTGCCCAGGCCCTGGCGCAGGATCGCCAGCACGATCAGGATCCGGGTGAAGGCGGTCATCATGATCAGCGCTGCCGGCAGCAGGGTCAGCAGCGTCATCAGCACGAGGATCTGCAGGGTCACCGACCAGGTCTCGCCGCCGTCCTCGTCCGTGGTGATGGTCACCGCCTCGATGCCCTGCCCCACCTGAGCGCCCGCCAGGCCGGGCAGCAGCCACAACCCCGGCAGCAGCCAGGGCAAAAAGCTCCGCAGACTCACGACTCCTGTCCTCCCCCGCTGGCGCGGCGCGAACGTACCGCGCGCTTCAGCACGCCGGAAAAGTCGGGGCCTTCGCCGCCGGCGGGCACCTCGACCGGCGTCTCCATGGTGTGCAGCGTACGGATCCCCGAGGGCGCCACGCCGATCAGCACCTGTTCATCACCCACGCGAACCAGCATCAGCCGTTCACGGGCACCCACCGAGCGGACCGACTGGACATCGATCATCTGCCGACCGTGGCCCACGCTCCCCTGGGTGCGCCGGAGCACCCAGGCCAGCACCACGATCGCCACGATCACGATCATCAGCCCGCCAATCAGCTGCGTCAGGTAGGCTGCGGCGTTCATTGCGCCGCCGTCCTCGTCGGCCAGGGCGCCGGCCGGCAGCCACGCCAGCAGCCAGAGCGATCCGGAAAGAACACGCGAGCACATGACTATTTCAGCTTCCGGATGCGTTCGCTGGGGCTGATCACGTCGGTCAGGCGGATCCCGAATTTCTCGTTCACCACCACGACCTCGCCGTGCGCGATCAGGGTCCCGTTGACCAGCACGTCAAGCGGCTCCCCGGCCAGGCGTTCCAGTTCCACCACCGAACCCTGGTTGAGCTGGAGCAGATTACGAATCGGGATGCGGGTGCGGCCGATCTCCATGGAGATGGTCACCGGCACGTCCAGCACCATGTCCAGATTCACGTCTTCTTCTTCGCCGCCCCCGGAATCGGTGAGTTCATCCGGTTCCAGCGGCTGCGCATTCGGATCCGGCTTGTGCTTGCGTTCCCGCTCGCCCCCGGCAGCCGCCTTGCTGCGGCCGCCGGTGCCAGTGGAGGCGGCGTTGGCCGCATCGCTCTCGTGCGAATTGGACTGCGCCTGGGCCAGCAGCGCGTCGGGGTCCTCCGCCTCGCCCCCGGAGCTGTCATCCTGCTCCGCCAGGGCCGCAGCCCATTCATCGGCCAGGGCATCCTGATCCACCGACTCCTCGCCGTCGCCCTGTTCGGTTTCCTGATCCGGACGCTTGTCGTCGTCTGCCATCGTCCTGTCCTCTTGCCTATCGTTGTACGCGACCGGTGATCTTGATCGCGTTCTGGCCATTCGAAACCCCGAACTTGCCGCGCAGCAGCGGGATGTCCTCGACCTTCAGAGTGACTTCTTCGGGGATGTCCACCGGAATGATGTCGCCCGGCTTGATGTCCAGCAGCTCCTGCACGGTGACCTCCGCCTCGGTGAGCACCGAGGCGATCTCCACGTCCGCGTCCTGAACCTCTTCCCGCAGGGCGTTCATCCAGCGCTGATCGACATCGGAGCGATCCGACTGGATACCGGTATCCAGCTGCTCGCGGATCGGTTCGATCATCGAATACGGCAGCGTCACGTGGAGATTGCCGCCGCCGCCATCCAGCTCGATGTGGAATTCGTTGATCACCACGATCTCGGTGGGGCTCACGATGTTCGCGAACTGGGGATTGACCTCGGAGTTGAGGAACTCGAAGTCGATGTCCATGACCGGCTCCCAGGCCTTGGTCATGTCCTCGAACGCGCCCTCGAGGATGCTGTGCACCACCCGCATTTCCATCGGGGTGAAGTCACGGCCCTCGATGCGGGTGTAGAAGCGCCCGTCGCCGCCGAAGAAGTTGTCCACCAGGATGAACACCAGCTTGGGATCGAACACGAACAGTCCGGTGCCATGCAGTGGATGCGCGCGCACCAGGTTCAGGCTGGTGGGCACGAACAGCGAGTGCATGTACTCGGAAAACTTGGTCAGCCGGGTGCCGCTGACCGAGATCTCGGCCGAACGCCGCAGCATGTTGAACAGCCGCACGCGCAGATGCCGGGCAAAGCGCTCGTTGATCATCTCGAGCGTGGGCATGCGCCCGCGCACGATCCGGTCCTGGGTAGCAAAGTTGAATTCGCGCGCCTGACCGTCGCTGGGGAACTCTTCCTCCTCGGTCTCGACGTCACCGGCATCGACGCCGTGCAGCAGCGCGTCGATCTCGTCCTGGCTCAGGATGTCGGTTTGCTGTGCCATGACGCGCGCCTTACTGCATGACCAGTTCGGTGAACACCACGCGCTCCAGATCGAAGGGCGCTTCGCGCGACTCCAGGATCACACGGACGGTGGCCGTCAGGTCCTCCGCCAGCGCTTCCTTGCCTTCCCGCGTGTTCAGCTCGGTATATTCCTGATCCGAGAGGACGCCGAGGATGTCGTTGCGGACTACGGGAAGATGATCCTCCACGGCTTCCAGGACCGCCGGGTCGGTGGACACCAGACCGATCTGCACGCGCAGGAACTGCACGCTTCCCGGGGCATCGATGTTCACCGTCATGGGATCGAGCGATGAATAGTGGCGCTCGGGCGGCAGATCTTCCGCCGTTTCGTCAGCCTCCTGAGACAGCAGAAACCAGGCGGCCGCGCCTCCGCCGCCGGCGAGCAGAACGGCGACGACCAGGAGGATGATGATCATCCATTTCTTGCCGCCGCCCCCCTTGTTCTCGAGTTCGACTTCCTTCTCCGCCATGACACACCCGCGTTGCGTGGATTCGCTGCCCGAACCCAAGCAAGCGCGGTGCCATGAACAAAGATTATTTTAGAAACAGCAGGTTGTGGTCTTTTCAGTGGAAAAGATACCCCGCGGGGTCAAGGCGCCGCCCGATTCATGCGTCAACGAACCGGTTGTTCGTCCGAGCGACGCGTCGAAATTCTGGCGGGCGGTCTGCCGGAACGGGCCTCAGGCAAAGAGGTCCACCCGACGGTTGAGGAAGGAAAGGGTGCTGCCGGGGGCGACGGGGCCTTCTTCTTCATCGCTCCCTTCGCCATCCGCACCCGTGGCGACACCGGGCTCATCCCCGCCGCCGTAACCGTCGCCGGCCATCTCGGTATCCGCGGAATCCTCCGGCGGTTCATCCGACACCGAGGCATCGGCGAGCTCGAGCCCGCTGTCGGCCAGACTGTCACGCAGGCGCGGCATTGCCGCTTCCAGCACCTCGCGGGTCACGGGGTTGGTACTGAAGAACTGTACGCTGGCACGATCCCCCTCCATGCTGACCCGCACATCCAGGACCCCCAGCTGAGGCGGATGCAGTTTCATCTCGGTGCGCCCGCCACGGGCCTGCGCCATCATCTGGATCTGCTCCGCAAGCTGGCGATCGCCCGAAGTCTGCAGCAGACGGGTCAGATCCAGCCGCATCCCGCCGCCCCGCGCGCCCTCGGCATCGGAGGCCTGGGTCGCCGGCTGGGCCAGTGCCTGCGCATTCTCACGGCCGCTGCGCGCCGATTCCGAGGCCTGCGTCAGCCACTGGGCCAGGACCTCGGTGGTCCCTTCACGCGAGCCACCGCCGGTCAGCGCCCCCGGAGCAAGTTCCTGCAGCCGCGACCCCGGGTTCTGCCCTTCCGGGCCGGCCTGCAGGAACAGGCGCATCAGGGAAACCGGGATGCCGTCGCCCGCCGCTCCGGACTCGGGCCCGTCTTCCAGCAGACTGCGCAGCTCGCGGCCGTCGATCTCTCCGTCACTTTCCTCGCCGGTGAGCCAGCCGGGCGGCAATTGCATGCCGTCCACAGCGGTCAGATCCTGCCCCTGCAGGAGATCCTGGAACCGCTGGATCAGTCCTTCCAGATCCAGCTCGGCCAGCTCGGAATCATCCACCCCGAGCGCGCCCAGCATCGCTTCCAGCTGCGGGCGGAGTGCCTTCAGGAAACCGTCTTCCCCGCCTTTTCCCTTGTCTTTCAATTCCTTGAGCCGATCCATACCCTCGCCGCCGTCGAGCAGCTGCGCCAGCGCTCCCAGCCCCTGTCCCGATGCCTGTGCTGCGATCATGTCCCGTCCTCGCCTGTTGCGCGCACCGCGCGCGTCCGCCCCTGCGGGGGCTGCGTACTCGTGCCTTTCAAGATTCCTGCCAGTTCACCGTACGTTCACCGGATTCCGGTTCCCGTGCGAAGGCCTGGCGGGTCGCCCACATGTCCTGCTCCACCTGCTGCCGCCGGGCCTGATGACGCTGGTCTTCGGCTCGCGTGCGTTCCAGCAGCTTTTCCAGCGACATGCAGTCGCGATGGTGTTCCAGCCATTGCTCGCGAGCCGTCTCCACCTGGCTTTCGGCCGCCTGGATGCGCAGGGCCTGCTGTTCCAGCGCCTCGCGCAGCTTCTGCCGCATGCCGGCCAGCCACTTGAGGGTGTTGGGGTCCTGCGGCATGGAGGCCGCCAGGTATTCCTGCTGGAAGGTTTCCAGCTGCTCGCGCTGGGCCTCGGCGGCGTTCAGCTGAGCAATGCGTTCGCCCAGTTCGCGAGTCGCCTCGGTCTCGCCGATCTGGCGGATGCGCAACAGCCGTTCGATGCGCTGAGGATTCATGCCCCGCCCCCGGTGAGTGCGACCAGCTGATCCCGCGCGGTGGCAAAATCCACCGCCTCGGTCGTGCCCTGTGCCAGGAACTGCTCCAGCCGGTCATGCATCGCCACGGCCTGGTCGAGGTGTGGATCGGCACCCTTGCGGTAGGCCCCCACCGAGATCAGGTCGCGGTTGCGCTGATAGGTGGCGGCCAGATCACGGAACCGCCGTGCCGCCTTCTCGTGCTCGGGCGTCGTCAGCGCACTCATCACGCGCGAGATCGATGCACCGACATCGATGGCCGGGTAGCGACCGGTCTCGGCGATCTCGCGCGAGAGCACTACATGCCCGTCAAGGATCGCGCGCGCAGCGTCCACGATCGGATCGTTGGGGTCATCCCCCTCGGCCAGCACCGTATAAAATCCGGTGATCGAGCCCCCGCCCACGTCACCATTGCCGGCACGCTCCACCAGCTGCGGCAGGCGCGCGAACACCGAGGCCGCATACCCCTTGGAGGCCGGCGGTTCGCCGATGGCCATCGCGATCTCGCGCGCGCCCTGGGCGAAGCGGGTCAGCGAGTCCATCAGCAGCAGCACGTTCAGCCCCTGGTCACGGAACTGTTCCGCCACCGTGGTCGCCACCCAGGCCCCGTGCTGGCGCAGCAGCGGCGATTGATCGGCCGGGACCGCCACCACCACCGTACGCTGGCGGGATTCCTCGTCAAGGATCTCGTGGATGAAGTCGTTGACCTCGCGCCCGCGTTCACCGATCAGCCCGACCACGATCACGTCGGCGCTGGTGTGCCGGGTCATCATCCCCAGCAACACGCTCTTGCCCACGCCGGAACCGGCGAACAACCCCAGCCGCTGGCCGCGCCCGACGGACAGCAGGGCGTTGATCGCCCGCACGCCGGTATCCAGCGGCTCGCGCACCGGTGCGCGTGACAGCGGATTGATCGGCCGACCGTTCAGGGTCGCATGGTCATGCGTACGGATCGGACCGAGGCCGTCCAGCGGCTCGCCCCGGGCGTCGATCACCCGCCCCAGCAGCCCGTCGCCCACGGGAATCGAACGCTGGGTTTCCACCGGTTCGATACGCGCCCCCGGGACCAGCCCCGCGGCGGCCTCCTCCGGCATCAGAAACGTGCGGTCATTCTGAAAACCCACCACCTCGGCCGGCACGGTTTCACCCCGTTCGCCATGAATCAGCGCGCGCCCACCCAGCGGCAGGCGCAACCCTTCGGCCTCCAGAGTCAGCCCGGTCACTCGCGACAGGATCCCCTGCGACTGCGGGGCTGCCACCCGTTCGACCCGCCCGCGCGACTGCTCCAGCCGTTCGCGCAGGCCCGCGGTGAGCCCGTCGCGCTGGCGTGTATGGGCATCGCGAATACTGGCGGTCATGCCGGATCCTCCTCATCAGGGGCCGACGCATCGTCCCCGGGTTCCTCTCGCTTCTCCGGGGCCGCCCTGTCATGCGCCGGGGTCGCGACCGGCTCGCGCGGCTCCGGATCCGTGTCCGGCACGTTCGCGTGGCCGTCCCAGATGGCCTCCACGGCCTGCCGCAGACGGCGCTCCAGACTGGCATCCACTTCGGACGCACCCGCCTCAACCCGACAGCCACCGCGCGCCAGTTCCGGGTCCGGGATCCAGGTGATCTCGCCCGCCTGCGCGGACCCCCATTGCTCCACCAGGGCCTGATCTTCGGGATGCAGGTGCACCCGCACGCTGCGGTTGCGCCCCGGCAACTGCCGCATCGCCTCATCCAGTACCTCGCGGATGATCTCCGGACGGGTCTGCAGCTCCACCCGGATCACCTGGCGCGCCAGCGCGGTCACCAGCGCCAGGAGTTCCGGTTCCAGGGAATCCGCGGCATCGGCCAGCGGATCGCTGAGCCCCTGACCCACCGACTCCAGGGCCGCCACGGCCTCGCGCAGCTTCTTTTCCTCGCGCGCCCGCGCCGCCTTTTCGGCCTCCTGCTTGCCCAGTTCATGGCCCTCGGCGTAGCCCCGCTCGAAACCGTTCTGGCGCGCCTCTTCCTCGATCGCCTCGATCTCGGCGGCGGTGGGCAGGCGCCGCTGTTCCGGCTCGTTGCCGTTCTCGTCGAACTCCGGCGGCTCCCACAGGGAGGCGGCACTGGCGGACCCGGCGTCGTGCACGCTCACAGCATCTGCTCCCCGCCCTTGCCGCCAAGCACGATTTCACCGTTCTCCGCCAGGCGGCGAGCGACCTGCAGGATCTCCTTCTGCGCCCCCTCGACCTCGGACACGCGCACCGGCCCCTTGGCTTCCAGATCCTCGCGCAGCATTTCGGCGGCGCGTTTGGACATGTTGCTGAAGATCTTGTCTTTCAGGTCGTCGTCGGCACCCTTCATCGCCAGCACCAGGGATTCGGTGGACACCTCCCGCAGCAGGGTCTGGATCCCGCGGTCGTCGACGTCGATCAGGTTGTCGAAGACGAACATCAGCTCCTCGATACGGCCGGCCAGATCCTGGTCCATCTCGCTGACCGTATCCATGATCTCCGCCTCGCGCGACCCGTCCATCAGGTTCATGATGTCCGCAGCCGTCTTTACGCCGCCGACCATCGAGGTCTTGGCGGTGTTGTTGCCGGACAGCTGACGGTCGAGGATGTCATCCAGCTCCTGCAGTGCCGAGGGCTGCACCCCGTCCAGGGTCGCGATGCGCATCACCACGTCGGACTGTACCCGCTTGGGCAGATAGCTGAGGGTCTCGGCGGCCTGATCCGCGTCCACGTGCGACATCACGATGGCGACGATCTGCGGGTGCTCGTTGCGCAGCATGTCGGCAATCGCGCGCGGGTCCAGCCACTTCAGGGCATCGATCCCCTTGGAGTTGCGTCCCAGCAGGATACGGTCGATCAGGCCCTCGGCCTTGTCCTCGCCCAGCGCGTTCTGCAGCACGCTGCGCACGTAATCGTCGGCGCCGATACCCAGCGCGGTCTGCTCGCGCACGTGCCCGGAGAAGTCCTCCAGCACCGCGTTCACGTCGGTGCGCGAGATGCGCTCCATGTTGGCCATGGCCGCGCCGATCTTCTGGACCTCCTTGGGCCCCATGTGGCGCATGACCTCGGCGGCGGAATCCTCACCGAGGCTCATCATGAACACGGCCGCCCGTTCCGCGCCATCCAGTTTGGACTTCTTGCTATCGGCCATCTTCGTTCAACCAGGTCTTCATTACCTGCGCCACGCGTTTGGGATCTTCCTTCACCATCCCCCGCACGGCCTCGAGGTCCATCTCCTGCTGATCCTCTTCCGGCCCGGTCAGCGAAGCCACCGCGGAGCCCTCACCGCTGGGACCGCCACCACCGGCCGCGGATTCCCCGCTCTGGTCGGTCAGGGCGAGATTCTCGTCCGACTCCGCCTGCGGCTGCTGCGCCGGGCGCGCGGTTGCACCGCTCATCAGATGTTTCAGGGCCGGACGGATCACGGTCAGCAGGATGATCAGGGCCAGCAGCAGCGCCCCGATGAGCTTGGCCAGCTCCATGAACCAGGCCTGGGTCCAGAACGGGCGTTCTGCCTCGACGATTTCTTCCTCCACCGGCGCCTCGAACGGAGCACTGACCACGTTGATCGAATCCCCGCGCTGCTCGCTGAAGCCCACCGCCTGGCGGACCAGGTTCTCCAGACGCTCGATCTCCTCGGCGTCGCGTGCGACGCGCTGGACCTCGCCATCCTCGCCCACTTCCTCGCGGAAATCGACCACCACGGCGGTCGACAGCCGCTCGACGCCGCCGGGCATTTCGCGGATGTGGGCGATGCGACGATCCACCTCGTAGTTGCGCGTCGCGGACCCCGAGCGCTGACCGGCCGCCCCATTCTCACCATTTTCCGCGCCTTCGCCTTCTTCTTCGCCCACGGCGCCCCCGGCGGGCGGCTGATTGGTCAGCGCGCCCGGCACGCCCATCGGCCCTTCGCCGGCGTCCCCGCGAACATCTTCGGAGATCTGCTCCGAACGCAGCGCGATCGTGTCGGGGTCGTAGAGTTCTTCGGTACGTTCGATTTCGGAAAAATCGATGTCCGCCGACACCTGCACCCGCACGCGGTCGCCGCCAACGAGCGGCGACAGCAGGTCCCGGATCGCCTCGGCATAACGGCGCTCCACCTGGCCCTGGAACGACAGACGGTCGCCACTGCTGCGCATGCCGCCCTCTTCCATTCCGTCCTCGGTCAGCAGCCGGCCCTGCTGGTCGACCACGGTCACGTTTTCGGGCGACAGGTCCGAGGTACTGGAGGCCACCATGTGGACGATGGCCCGGACCTGCGATTCGCTCAGGGAGCGGCCCCCGTGCAGGTGCACGGTTACCGAGGCGGTCGCCGGGGTGCGTTCACGCACGAAGACCGAATCCTGTCCTTCGGCGATGTGCACGCGGGCACGCTC
The DNA here is from genome assembly GCF_000420185.1 of Thioalkalivibrio sp. ALR17-21. Taxonomy (NCBI): domain Bacteria; kingdom Pseudomonadati; phylum Pseudomonadota; class Gammaproteobacteria; order Chromatiales; family Ectothiorhodospiraceae; genus Thioalkalivibrio; species Thioalkalivibrio sp. ALR17-21. The sequence goes on from NZ_ATUL01000007.1 coordinate 76,722, forward strand.
GACCGCGTCCAGCGAAGAGACGGTACGGCCCAGCTCGCCTTCCATCGCCCGGCGATGGCGCGCGCTTTCCATCATCCGGCTGGTGCCGATCCCGGTGTCCTCCTGCAGGAGCTCGAAGCCGACATCCCCGGAACGCGGCAGCCCTTCACCGGCCAGATGCAGGCGGGCTTCACCCACATCGCCGCGCGGCACCTTGATCTGACCGGTATTCGTATCAATACGGTAGCGGATGCCGGCCCCGTCCAGCGCGGTCACCACCTCCGCGGCCTCGTCCTGGTCGAGCGACGAATACAGCGGGACGAAGGTGGGGCTCATCGCCCAGAATACGATCCCCGCAATCACGGCCAGCGCACCGGCCAGCATGCCGATCAGGGCCAGCTGTCGGCCGGCCGGCATGGTGCCGAAATCCTTGATGCCGCCGCTGACGACGGCGGGCAGACTTTGCTGTGCTGCGGCCATGATCACGTCTCTCCGGAGGGATTACAGGCCTACACCTGCATCCGCATGATTTCCTGATAGGCATCCAGCAGGCGGTTGCGCACCTGATTGGTGGCCTCGAACGCCAGGCTGGACTTGTTCATCGCCACCATCACCTGCGGCAGGGACACGTTTTCATCGCCCAGTTCAAAACGGGTCTGCAGATCGGTCGCCTCCTGCTGCACCTCGTTCACGTTGCGCAGCGAGTCACGCAGGACGTTCTGGAAGTCGGCGCCACCGGCCTGACCGGTTCCACCTCCGGACGCAGGAGCCTCGACGCTCCCGCTTTCCGAGAGCTGCCGCATCTGCTGTAACACGTTCTGGATCTGCATTTCACTCATGCGTTACCTCCGGCTTCCACACGGGACGACGGTGCCTCGCCCCCGCTCAACCCAATCCCAAGCAAATTCCGGGCCAGTTCTCAGACCACTCCGGTGCGGGGGACCTGGATGCCCGATTCGCGCAGTCGCGCGAGCTTGTAGCGCAGGGTGCGCGGACTGATTCCCAGCCGCTCCGCGGCCTCCTTGCGGCGCCCTCCCGCTTCTCGCAGCACGTTGAGGATCACCCGGCTTTCCTGGGTCTGCAGGGTCTGTTCCAGCAGAGGGGCCGACGGGATGTCGTCATCCGAAGCCGTGGGAGCGCAGCGAGCGCCAGCAGCACTGACACCTTCGCCGTGCTCCAGCATGTCGGCATCCAGCCAGATGGACTCGGCGGTGACCCGACCGTCGCTACGCTCGCCGGCCAGGGTGGCCGCCCGCTCCATCACGTTGGCCAGCTCGCGGGCATTCCCGGGCCAGTCATGCCCCATCAGCCGCGATTCGGCCTCCGGTGCCAGTTCCACCAGCCGGCCCTGGCTGGCGCGGGTCAGCAGCGCCCGCGCCAGCGACGGGATGTCCTCCGGCCGCTCGCGCAGCGGCGGGATCCGCACCGGGAACACGCTCAGGCGGTAATACAGGTCCTCGCGGAGTACCCCCTCGGCCACCGCCTCGCGCAGATCACGATTGGAGGTTGCGATCACCCGCACGTCGACGGGACGGGTGCGCCGCCCGCCCAGCGGTTCCACTTCCCGTTCCTGCAGCACGCGCAGCAGCTTGGGCTGCAGATGGACGGGGATTTCCGTCACCTCATCCAGCAGCAGCGTGCCCCCGTCCGCCTGTACGAACTTGCCGGGCCGCGCCTCGATCGCACCGGTAAAGGCCCCCTTCGCGTGCCCGAACAGCAGGGCCTCCAGCATGGCCTCGGGCAGAGCAGCGCAGTTGATCGCCTCGAACGGCCCCTGCGCACGGGCCGAGCGCGCATGGATCTGCCGCGCCAGCACCTCCTTGCCGACCCCCGACTCGCCCGTAATGAAGACCGTCGCAGCGGTTTGCGCGATCCGTTCGGCAAAGGCATCCAGCGAACGCATGCGCTCGCTGTGCGCCACCATTTCCGGGATCCGGGCTCGGGTGCCGGGGCCGGGGAGCTGATCGCGCAGCCACTGCGCCAGCGGCGCCGCCATGTCCGGGAGGCCGAAATGGGCATCCACGCCGGCGCGCATGGCGGCGATCTCGTTGTCATGGGTCGCATCCGGACTGATCACCGCGACCGGCAACCGTGCCGGGATCCGTTCACGCAGCGCGGCGGTCGCGGGATGGGCGATCAGGACGACCTCGGGGCGCTGCGCTTCCAGGGAGCGCTCGAGCTCTCCGTCGGTGCAGTCCTGGAGGCGAACCCGCGGGATGGTGGCCAGCACCTGCACCACGCGTTCACGCATGGCGGCGTCGGCATTGACCAGAAGAAGGGTCGCTCGAGGCATCGGTGCAGTCCTGTCGATGGGATTCGGACTGCCTCAAGCAGTTAGTGTGCCACTATGAATAAATCCCTTTTATTCAGGGACCTGCAAACAAGGTTGCCGGTTTTCGTCGGGATCTCGACAGCGGCAAGGCCTTGCCACGGAGGCTCAGCCGTCAGAATCCCGTCCCAGCCCGAACTTGCGCATGCGCTCAACCAGCGTCGTCCGCCGCATGCCGAGCCGCCGCGCGGCCCGCGCCACCACATGACCGGTATCGGCCAGCGCCGCTTCGATCATCGAGCGTTCCAGGTCGTTGAGATAATCACGCAGATCGACGCCTTCCGGTGGCAGGCCATCCGGTCCCGGCATGTTCGGGCCGGTGGCCGATGCCGACGACCCGGCCGATGCCCCGCCCGGTTCCGCCGCCGCACCGCTGCGATCCTCCACCCCTTCCGGGCGCACGCGCGGCGGCAGCTGACCCAGGTCCACCGGCAGATCGGGGTACATGATGGACAGCTGTTCCAGCAGATTGCCCAGTTCGCGGATGTTGCCGGTCCAGTCCAGACGTTCCAGGTGAGCCACCACCGCCGGTGTCAGGTGCGCGGGGCTGCCCCCCTGTTCGCGCAGCCGCTCCTCCAGCGCCGTGATCAGCTGCGGAATGTCACTGGCGCGTTCGCGCAATGGCGGCAGCTCAATGGGGAAGACATTGAGACGGAAGAACAGGTCCTGACGGAAATTCCCCTCCGCCACGGCCTCGTCGAGGTTGCGATGGGTCGCCGCAATGATGCGCGCGTGGGTGGTGATGGACTTGTTCGACCCGACCCGTTCGAAAACGCGTTCCTGCAACACCCGCAGCAGCTTGACCTGCATGGGCAGGGGCATATCGCCGATTTCGTCGAGGAACAGCGTGCCGTCCTGCGCCAGTTCGAAGCGTCCGGTGCGGGCGGTGAAGGCTCCGGTGAACGCACCCTTCTCGTGACCGAAAAGCTCGCTTTCCAGCAGATCCGGGGGGATCGCGCCGCAGTTGACCGCAACGAACGGCTTGTCGGCACGGTCCGACGCGTCATGGATGGCCTGCGCGACCACTTCCTTGCCCGAGCCGGTCTCGCCGAGGATCAGTGCGGTGGCATCCGTGCGCGCCACCTGCGCTACGAGCCGCTTCACGCCAACCATCGTCGGGTGGTGCCCGACCAGACCCGGTACGTCGTCGTGGACGCGCTCCCCGCCGAAGCGCAGCCACTGCAGAATCTGCGTAACCCGCGATACCGATAACGGGTGTTCCACCACCCAGTCGACCGCCTGGTGCTCCACCTTTCCGCCATCGGTCGGCTGGGCCACCACCGGCAGGTTGTCCGGGGCGACGGCGGCCTGCGCCGCAACCGCCGTTGCCGGGCCGCAGAGCCAGATCGCGGCGGGTTCGCGGGTACTGTCGGTCAGGCCGTGTGCGTCAATGCGGGTCTCGGCCTCGCAGCCCATGGAGGCCAGGATGGCCCGTGTATCACGGGCAGCTTCGGGTTCGCCGCCCAGGGCGATGTGGAGTCCGTGTTCGTCGTCCGCGGATGTCGCCATGCTGTAAGGCCCGGGTCGGAGTATGAGTGGCCTCATGCGTGAAGCCGATCACAGTATTATAGCGATCACCCACCCCCGTCAACTTTCTGTCGTTTCTCCGCGACGTCGCGTCGATGCAGACGAAAAATCCAGCGCCCCAGGGCGTCGTGCATGCGGTCATCATGCGGGCTCCAGTGGATCAACTGGGCCTCGTCATGACGTGTCGGAGGTTCCACACCCAGCACCAGCGGCTGCGGCAGAAAGTCGCTCAAATACAACGCCAGGCGATCGGCATCATCAGGCAGCGTGCCCGCCGGGAGTACCACGCCACCGCGGCTGATGACCACCTGCCGAACCGGTGGCCGTTCCGGATCCAGGGATTCGGCCAGCAGGTGAACGAGCAGGTCCAGCTTGCGCTCCAGGCGCTGCAGTTCCAGCGCGGTCTCGTCCGCCGCACCGTGTGCGGGGTGGTTGCGGCTGCCACTGGCCTCGAACAGCTCGATTCCGTCCACCAGTCGCGCGGCCAGCTCGCCGTGGGTGACGGGACGCATGGTTGGCCCGACCGCCAGCGACGTACTAACCGTCAGGGTCTCGCCCAGCCAGTCACTCCAGTCCCGTTCACTCATGGTGTCACTCCCCCGCTCGATTCCTGATCAGGCTCAACCGACGAACACCCGTGCATTGCGGAAAAGCCGCATCCACGGACCGTCCTCGCCCCACTCGGCCGGATGCCAGCTGTGCTGCACCGTGCGGAATACGCGTTCGGGGTGGGGCATCATGATCGTCGCCCGTCCGTCCTCGCTGGTAAAGGCGGTAGCGCCGCGCGGCGAACCGTTCGGATTGGCGGGATACGCTTCCGCCGGCGAATCGTCGGCCTCCACGAAGCGCAGTGCCGCCTGATCGTACACCGGCGTTTCACCGGGGTACTCCACGCGCCCCTCGCCGTGCGACACCACGACCGGCAGCACCGAGCCGCCCATGCCATCCAGCAGAACCGACGGACCCGGTTCCACGCGTACCAGCGAAAGCCGTGCCTCGAACTGTTCCGAACGGTTGCGTACGAAACGCGGCCAGTGCCCGGCTCCGGGGATCAACGGGGCCAGACGCGAAAGCATCTGGCAGCCGTTGCATACTCCCAGACTGAAGGTCTCCGGTCGCTCGAAAAACGCCGCGAACCGCGACCGCAAGCCATCGTGATTGAGGATGGTGCGGGCCCAGCCGCCACCGGCCCCCAGTACGTCGCCATAGGAGAACCCGCCACAGGCGGCCAGGCCCTGCATGTCGGCCAGATCCCGCCGGCCCTCGAGCAGGTCCGTCATGTGCACGTCCACCGGCTGGAAGCCCGCCCGTTCGAAGGCCGCCGCCATCTCCAGCTGACCGTTGACACCCTGCTCGCGCAGGATCGCCACGCGCGGACGCGCCCCGGTCGCGATGAACGACGCCGCGATATCTTCCGAGGGATCGAAATGCAGGCGTTCGGTAAGTCCGTCATCGGCCTCGATACGTGCGTATTCCTCGTCGGCGCATTCGGGATTGTCGCGCAACCGCTGCATGTGTCGGGTGGTCGCCTGCCACTGGCGCTGGAGCCCGGCGCGCGTCGACTCCAGCAGGTTCTGCCCGGCCTGCGCGACCGTGACCGTCTCGTCCCTGCGCAGACGGGCCACCTCGTGCAGATGCGCGCCGAGACCGGCCTGTTGCATCGCCTCGCGCAGGGCCTCCTCCGCCCCGGCCCGCACCTGCAGGACCGCCCCCAGTTCCTCGTTGAACAGCCAGGCAGCCGGGTCCATCCCCGCCGGCACGTCGATGTCCAGGCCGAGACGCCCGGCAAAGCCCATCTCCAGCAGGGTCGTGATCAGGCCTCCGTCCGAGCGGTCGTGGTAGGCACACAGCAGCCCCTCGCGGCGCAGGTGGCCGACCGCGTCCACGAATGCGCGCAGCGCCGCCGGATCTTCCACATCCGGGGGCACTTCACCGATGCCACCCGCCGTCTGCGCCAGGGCCGAGCCGCCCAGCCGCATCCGGCCGGCCGCCAGATCCACGAACCACAGGCTGCCCCCCTCGCGGGCATCCGGCTCCGGGGTCAGGGTCCGGCGCGCGTCCGTCACCGGCGCGAAGCCCGATACCACCAGGGTTACCGGCGCATGCATGTGGCGCTCGTGACCGTCGGCGTCCTGCCAGACCGTGCGCATCGACAGCGAGTCCTTGCCTACCGGGATGCTGATGCCGAGCTGCGGGCACAGATCTTCGGCAACCGCCCGAACGGTATCGAACAGTGCGGCCTCCTCGCCCGACACCCCCGCAGCGGCCATCCAGTTCGCCGACAGGCGGATCGTCCGGGTGCCTTCGATGTCCGCGGCGGCCAGGTTGGTCACCACCTCGCCGATCGCCATGCGTCCGGAGGCCGGCCCCGAGAGGATCGCCACCGGCGAACGTTCACCCATGGCCATGGCCTCGCCGGTATATCCGTCGAAGTCGGTCAGCGTCACGGCGCAGTCGGCCACCGGCACCTGCCAGGGGCCGACCATGGGATCCCGCGCCACCAGGCCGCCCACCGAACGGTCACCGATGCTGATCAGGAAGTGCTTGGCGGCCACCGCCGGCAGATTGAGGACTCGCTCCAGCGCCTCGACCAGATCCGTACCGGCCGTCTCCAGCGTCGTGACCGGCGCGGCCCGGCGCGCGTCCTCGCGCGTCATCTTCGGCGTGGCGCCCAGCAGCATGCCCATCGGCATGTCCACCGCCGGCTCGTTGAACAGCCGGTCATCCACTCGCAGGTGGCCGTCATCGGTCGCCTGCCCCACCACCGCGAACGGCGCGCGCTCGCGCTCGCAGATCGCGCGGAAGGTCTCGAGGGCCGCGGCGTCCACCGCCAGAACGTAGCGCTCCTGCGCCTCGTTGCACCACAGTTCCATCGGCGACAGGCCCGGCTCGGCGGTGGGCACTTCGCGCAGTTCCATGCGCCCGCCGCGACCGGCATCATCCAGGATCTCCGGGATCGCATTGGACAGTCCGCCGGCCCCGACGTCGTGGATGGAACGGATGGGATTGTCCTCGCCCAGCGCGGCGCAGCGATCGATCACCTCCTGGCAGCGCCGCTGGATCTCGGGGTTGCCACGCTGCACCGAGGCATAATCCAGGGCCTCGCTGCTCGAGCCGCTGGCCATCGACGACGCGGCCCCACCGCCCAGTCCGATCAGCATGGCGGGACCGCCCAGCACCACGATCGGCGTCTGTGCGGGCACCTCGCCCTTGTGCACGTGCTCGGCGCGTATCGACCCCACGCCGCCTGCCAGCATCACGGGCTTGTGGTAACCGTACAGGACCTCTCCACCGTCCGGCTGCGGCAACGCGGACTCCAGCGTGCGGAAATACCCGCACAGCGCCGGTCGTCCGAATTCGTTGTTGAAGGCCGCGGCACCGATCGGCCCCTCCAGCATGATGTTCAGCGCGCTCTCGATCCGATCGGGCCGTCCGAAATCCCGCTCCCAAGGCTGTGGATGCGCCGGGATGCGCAGGTTGGACACGGTAAAACCGGTCAGCCCGGCCTTGGGTTTCGACCCGCGCCCGGTGGCGCCCTCGTCCCGGATCTCGCCACCGGAGCCGGTGGCCGCCCCCGGCCACGGCGAGATCGCGGTCGGATGGTTGTGGGTTTCCACCTTCATCAGCACCGGAAGATCCAGGTCCTCGCGACGGTACTCGCCATCGGGCCCGGGCATCAGCCGCACCCCTCGGTGGCCTTCGATCACCGAGGCATTGTCGCTGTAGGCGGACAGCACCCCGTCCGGATGGAGCCGATGGGTCTCGCGGATCATCCCGAACAGCGTACGGTCCTGCTCCTCGCCATCCACCACCCAGCGGGCGTTGAAGATCTTGTGCCGGCAGTGTTCGGAGTTCGCCTGTGCGAACATCATCAGCTCGGCATCGGTCGGGGCCCGCCCCAGCGCTCGATAGCCTTCGGCCAGGTAATCGATCTCCTCTTCCGACAGCGCCAGCCCCAGCTCCCCGTTGGCGCGCGCCAGCGCGCTCCGGGCATCCGGCTCCAGGCTCACCCGTTGCAGCGAACGCGGCGTCTCCGCGCGGAACAGGGCGCCCGCGTCCGCGGGATCCTCGATGACCGCCTCGGTCATGCGGTCGAACAGCGGCGCAGCCATGTCCACAAGGTTCAGCCCCTGCGGAAGCTCACCACCCACATACCAGTGGGTACCCCGTTCGATCCGCTCCACGGCGGATTCCAGCCCCGCATGACGGGCAATCTCGGTGGCCTTGGATGACCAGGCGCTGATGGTGCCCGGGCGCGGGATCACCACGGGTTCGCGCACCGGCTCGAATGCCGGAGCGGACCAGGCCTCGCCTTCGTCCAGCAGCGCAGCCAGACGCTTCTCCTCGCCCGCATGGAGCCGGCGGTGCAACTGCACGAAATACAGATGACGCGCCGCCAGACGGACCGGCACCCCGGTGCGCTCCTCCAGCGCCGTTTCCAGCGTCCGCAGTCGAAAGGAGGAAACCGCCGTGCCGCCTTCAAAAACCCGCATCATCTTCACCCGGTGTGCCGTGGTTGGACCTGTTTCGAGCCGCGCATTGTACCGGAGCACCGCCACCTCCGGGAGAATGTCGGAGGTGCACGGGAACTCCGACTGCGGTACCCTGTCCCAGTAGTTGCAAAGGGGGCGACCTGGATTCGACGCGGGTCGCGAAACCTGAGGTGCATGCCGAGGATGTAGTGAGCCTCGTAAAAATCACTGCAAAAAAATAGTTGCCAACGACGACAACTACGCACTCGCCGCTTAAAACCCGGTAGGGTGCCGTCCGACTGGAGCCGTGCTTGTGCGTCCAGTATCGGGCGTCGACTCTCACAAGCTCGCGGTGAAGCGTGCCCGGCGCGGATCCGTTAAAACTGAACCGGGATCGCCAGACGTCTTCCCTGCCTGTCGGGTAGCGGCTGGTTAAACGCAAAGACAGGATAAGCATGTAGAGCCGAGGGCGGAGGGCCTGCGGACGCGGGTTCGATTCCCGCCGCCTCCACCAGTTAAGCTGTAAAATCAGGCACCTGCGGGTGCCTTTTTCTTGTGCTTCAGCACCTGCCCAATCACGATGAGACAGGGAAACGCCGATCAAGCCACACGTGCGACCTCGAGCCGCTTTCGCGTGTGAGCGGGGATGTCTTCAGTCTGCCGCCTGGTGTTCGCTGATCACGGAGCGGATGTGCCCAAAGAGCTCTTCCAGCTCGCGAGGCTTTTTCCCGATTACCTCACTGACGCGGCCGTGGAGGCGTTCAACCTCGGCATTCGACAACTCCTTGGCTGTCACCACGATAACCGGGATGTCCTTCCAGTCGGGGTTTCGACGAATCTCTTCCAGGAAATCGAAACCATCCATACGGGGCATCATCAGGTCCAGGAGGATTGCAGCTGGCGGCTCGGACCGAAGGCGCTCCAGGCCTTCGACTCCATCGCTGGCCAGAGAAACCATCCACCCGTCCCGTTGCAGAGTACGCTGCAGAACATCCCGTGTCCCGGCGTCGTCTTCCACCACTAGAATCCGGTTACGCGGCTCGGACGTCGTCAATTTCGAGAGCACGGTGGCAAGTCGCTTTCGATCCACTGGCTTGGTGACATAGTCCGTCGCCCCCAGCGCAAATCCTGTGGTCTTCTGATCCATGATCGTGACCATCACCACGGGTATATCGGTCAGAACACTATCGCGCTTGATCCGGCTCAGCACCGCCCAGCCGTCCATCTGCGGCATCATTACATCCAGCGTGATCGCCACCGGACGGATTTCCCTGGCCTTCTGCAGCGCCTGTTCGCCGTCCGTCGCGACCTCGACACAGTACCCCTCGCTGCGCAACTGCCGGGTCAGAAGATCGCGTACGGAGGGGTCGTCATCCACCACAAGTATGGTCGTCCCGTGCGTGGCATTGCCGGTCGCCGACTCACCGCCCCGAACCTCCGGAGGGGTCTCGCCGGACGGCGTTGTCACCGGCAACTCCATCGTGAACGTAGAACCTTCCCCGTATTCACTGACCACACGGATTTCGCCACCAAGCATCTGACAGAAATGCCGCGTGATGGCCAGTCCCAGCCCTGTACCGCCGAATTTGCGGGTAGTGGAGGCATCTGCCTGGGAGAACGCCTGGAAGAGCCGCTTCATCTGATCCGGAGTCATGCCGATCCCCGTATCGTTCACCGAGAACCGCAACTGTCCCCCGGAGGAATCTGGCTCATGGAAAACCGAGAGTGTGACCACCCCTTGTTCCGTGAATTTGCAGGCATTGGAGAGAAGATTGAAAACACCCTGGCGCCACTTGGTCAGATCCGAATGCATGGTCATCGCTTCAATGCCCGGATCCACGTCCAGCGCCAGCCGGTTACCGTTTTTCTCCGCCAGCGGCTCCACCGTGGCCATCACCTCACGCAATTGTTCGCCAACCACGAAGCTTTCGAGATGAATGTCCATCTTTCCGGCTTCGATCTTGGACAGATCAAGGATGTCATTGATGAGGCTGAGCAAATGTTTGCCTGCCGAGAGAATCCGGTGCAAATCCGTAAGGAGCTCGTTCGCCCCGTCATCCCCCGCCTCCTCCAGCAGGATCTCGCTGTAACCGATAATGGCATTCAGCGGAGTACGCAGCTCATGGCTCATGTTGGCCAGAAAGAGACTCTTGGCCTGATTCGCTTCCACCGCCTCGTCACGGGCCGCCTGAAGTTCGGCCGTCCGATTGGCGACCTCGTTCTCCAGGTTTTCATTCAGCCTGCGCAGTTCACGATTGGATTCGAAAATCTCTCGTGTCTTTTCTTCGGCTATACGTTCGGCCTGCTTGCGCGCCGCCCGTTCACGATCCAGCCTGCGTTGCAGGGTGCTCCCGTCATCCATTGTCGACTAGCCGCAGCGTGAACCGCGTGTGGGTATCTTCCCCATGGGAAAGATCCTCAAAGTCGACTTCGGCCGTCTCACCAAAAGACTCCAGACATCCGTGAATGAGTCCATTGGCCAGATGGGCAAAAGGCCGCGCCGAGGAGTACTCCATGACCAGCCTTTCGCTATCAAGACGTCTGGTGTCAAATGTGGGCAATTCCGCATCGGGATACAACTTCCGCACTTCCACGTGGATGTAGTCCTCTACGTTTTCCAGAAAACCAAAGGCACTGTCTACCCCGGTGAAAAAGTCGGGGTAGAGTGCCCTGAATCGCCCAAAGAGGTATTTCCCGAATACTTCCAGAAGGTCGTCCACTTCCGTTCCGGTCTCGCGCGAAAGAGCGGTCACCAGCCGCACCATCTCGGAGTGGTCGTAGGTCCCGACGGCAGTGTAGACCCCGCCGCTGGGGAGATTCGCGTGTTCGATAATGGCGTCGGCCACGTCGGGCGAAAAGACGTCCTCCACCATTTCCAGGAATTCCGTGAAAACGATACCCTTCATTATTCCCCCTCCCGGGTGCTTCCAGGAACCGGCCCGGCAGCCCCTTGCATATACCGGTAACATGCCTTCCTATTGAAGCTTTCACATTTCTCGAGCCCGAACAAGCCCGGGAGGCGCGGAAACGCGGATGCACTGGCTCGGACATGATCTGCCTCAATCCCTCCGTTCGGGAAACGAGGCATGGGGCCCTGAAGCGGCAGCTGGCCACCCCATACGGGTTCAGGGGTTGCGCTTATTCCGTGAATTCACGGGGGCTTCAGCTGTTCCACTGCTCCAGCCATCCGGCGAACTCGCCGGTGGGCATTGGTCGGGCGATGTGGAAGCCCTGCCCGAGGGCCACGCCGGCATCCCGCAGGTAAGCGAGCTGGTCCTCGTTCTCGATGCCTTCGGCAACGGTCTTGAGGCCGAAGTCATGCGCGAGGTGAATGATTGCGCGTATCACCGTATCGCTGCCCGCCTCGCCGGGTACGCCGTCGACAAACTGCTTGTCGATCTTGAGGGTGTCCACCGGCAACTGCTGCAGGTAGCCGAGCGAGGAATAACCGGTGCCGAAGTCGTCGATGGCAACCCGGAACCCGGCCTCGCGCAGCGACTGCAGGCGCCCGATGGTATCGGTGCCGGTCTCGCACAGCATGGTCTCGGTGAGTTCGATCTCGATCGCTTCGGGTGGCAGTCCGTGCTCGGCGCACAGGGCTCGCATCTGATTGACGAAATCCGTATCGGCGAGATCCGCCGGCGTGATGTTCACCGCCAGCACGAACCTGCCTTCCCGGCCGTCGCGCAGCTCCGCGGCGATGCGAAAGGCAGTGGCGAGGACCCAGGGCGTGATCCGGCGGATGAAACCGCTGGATTCGGCGACCGGGATGAACCGCCCTGGCGGCACCAGCTCGCCGGAAGGCAGACGCCAACGGATCAGGGCCTCGGCACCGGCAATCCGGTTGTCCGTGAGCGATAGCTTGGGCTGCAGCCACAGCTCGAACTGGTCTTCGGCCAGTGCATCATGCAGCGCCGCCTCGGTGCGCAGATGATGCAGCATGGCCTCGCGCCGGTTCTCCGAATAGAACGCCGGCTCGCCCTCGCCCGCCTGTGCCGCGGCCATCATCGCCGCGTTGATCACACTTTCGGCGTCGCTGCCGTCTTCGGGGTAACTGGCAATGCCAATGCGGGCCCTGAGGTGGACCGACTCGCCGGCGATCCGGATCGGCCGACGCTCCATCTGCCCGAGGTGGCTGCACAGCGGCATCACCCGGTCCATGGGCAACGTATCGTCGACAACCAGAACACCCCAGTCCTCGGTATCCAGCCGGGCGAGCTCCATCCCTTCCTCCAACAGATGCCCGAATCGTTCGGTACAGGCGACCGCGGCACGGTCAAGGCCGCGATGACCGAAAGTCTCGAGCACACTGGTGAACGGCGTGTGGATCACCACCACGTGAACCGATACGCCCTCTCCCCTTGCCCTTTCCAGCTCGCTGCGCACCCTTTCATGGAATAGCAGGCGGTTGGGCAGGCCCGTCACGCGGTCATAGTTCACGATGCGCACGAGCTCCTCGTGCCGGGTCTGAGCCTGATGGCGGGCACTCAGCAGGAGTTCCACGCGTTCGAGGAATTCGGAGCGGTCGACAGGGCTGATGACAAACTCGTCGACGATGGAACGCAGGCGGCCTGCCCGGCTGCGCAGGTCGGCACGCGGGAGCATCAGCATCACGGGCAGGAACACCGGTTGCTGGGCGCTCTTCGCCTCGTACAGCGCATCATGCCAGCGCACCAGCCCCGGGCCGTCGCCGATGGCCAGGTCAAAGCCGTCTGACGGCAGTTCAATATTGTCTGGATGGACCACCTGGTAACGCGCCGACAACAGATTCTCCACCTGCTGGCGATTGCCGCGTCCGTCCATCAGCGAGAGGATGCGGGGGGGCTTCCCGACGTCAGTGGCCGAGGCCTGCGAGGCCACCGGCCGCCAGGCGGCGGGGGGCGGGACATTCGTCCCCGAATCACCCGGATCAGGCCTGTCCGTCATCCGCGTCCTCCCTGGTGGATCCCGTCCCCGGCTGCAGGCTCCGGAGCAGATTCAGCAATGCCTCCTTGGCGACCGGCTTGTACAACACACTGGCCGCCCCGTACTGCAGCGAACGGGTCCCGGCATCACGATGGCGATTGGTGGAAAGGACGACGAACGGGATGCCATGGTCCTGCAGTCGCTGACACATCGGCCAGACCGTCTCGCCGAAGCCCGATGGATCGACCAGCGCAACCCAGTGGCCTTCCCGTTGATTCAGCAGTGCCCGCAGTTCGTCCGCCGTGGATGCCCGGGCTGCCGCCATGCCCGCTTCCTCGGCGGCCCGGGCCAGCACGCGTGCATTGCCCGGCTGATACACGATCAGGATCACGCCGAGCGGGGTTTCCGCGGTCATGCCTTGTTCTTCCGGCCAACATCGCCCTGAAGTACCGCACTGGCCGGCTGCCCGACCCGGAAACCACCCGGAGCGATCTCGAAGCGGCGCTGAACCCGTTCAAAATTGGACATCCGTTTCTTCAGGATCCCGATCAGCTTTTCCAGGGTGTCGCCCCCATGGACATAACGGAAAAAGATCACGTTGTCCGCCAGATGGCTGATGTCGCGCGACGAAATCTGGAAATCTTCGCCGAAGGCATGGTTCTCGTTGACCAGGAGCACCGTAATGCCGCGCCTCGACAGCGACTTGGCGAGCGTGTGCAGCGGGCGGTGAACGGCCTCGTCCGGGTTCAGGGCCATGTCGAAGCCGGTAACACTGTCGATCACCACAAGATCGATGTTTTCCTCCTCAATCCGCTGCAGCAGGTCTGCCATGAACTCCTCGGCGAGATATCGCAGCGGTTCGATCTGTTCCACCCGCAGGTTCTCCGATTCCAGCGGACCGTCCACGTCGATTTCCAGGTTCCGCAGCCGCCGTAGATAGCCATCCAGCTCCTCCTCGAACTGGAACACGCTGGCGCGATGACCGTCCCGGGCCGCCACGGCCGCGATCATGGCCGCCACGGTCGACTTTCCGACACCACTGGGGCCGGTGATCAGTGTGATGGTGCCACTCTCGAGGCCGCCATGGAGCATCTCGTCCAGACCGCCATTCCCGCTGCGGAACTGCACGCTGCCCGCGCCGTTCGTCAGCCGTCGCATTGGCGGCAGGATGCGCGGAAACACCTGCACGCCACTCTCGTCCACCCGGTACTGGTGCGGCCCCCGACGGGTCTGCGAGCCGCGCAGCTTCGACACCTCGACCGTGGGGCTGGAGATGCCCGGGTCCAGGGTGATGACACCGTCCGCCAGAAACTGGAGGTCGTCATCGGGGCTCTCCGCCGAAAACTCCGAGGTAAACATCGCGGTGGCGCCCCGATCGACGAGAAACCGCAGCAATGAAACCACCTGCTGGCGGAACTGGTAGCGGTCGGCGGACATGAGCCGCAGGTGGGTCAGCGAGTCGATGAAAACCCGTTGCGGCTGGATGCGTTCGACCGCCTCGACCACCGTATCGATCATCGGGGCCTGCTCGACATCGGAGGCAGCGAAGACATCGTAGGTCTCGGCGCCGGTAAAAAATTCCTCGGATGGGGCCAGGCTCAGGAACTCGATGCGGCGGGTATCGAGACCGACCCTGGCCGCATTCGCCTGAAGCTCCGCCTCCGGCTCCTGAAAACCGATGAAAAGTGTTCGCTCTTCCTCCTCCGCCGCGAGGAGAAAACTCAGACCAATGGTGGTCTTGCCCAGCCCGGGACCACCACGCAGAAGGTAGCCGCGGCGGGCGATCAGCCCTCCGTCAAGAACCTGGTCCAGGCCGGGAACGCCGGAGGAGACCCGTTCCAGCTCCCCGGCGACCGTGGATGGGTCGGCGTCACGTGTCACTGAGTCCATGTCATGCTTCCTTGTCGGTTGCTGGATTGAACCCTGTTCCCATTGACCAATAATGGTTTCTGCCGGTTCCCTCGGCATCCCCTTGCCAATCATGCCCGGCTTCCGGTCTTCCACGAAAGGGAGCACCCGAGCGTTGCGCCGTCCCGGTAGGATCATGGTCCCGCATGCGGTATAAACACCCCACCCCCGCCCAGGTAACCCTTGCAAGGAGATCGGGATGCCCGTGTACCAGCAGCCACTGACCTTCCACACTTGCGGGCGCCAGAGCCTGGACATCACCCGCGAGGTTGCCCGAATCATCGGCGATTCCGGCATCACCACCGGCACCTGCCACGTCTTCCAGCACCACACCAGTGCGTCGCTGCTGATCACCGAGAACGCCGACCCGGACGTCCGGCGCGATCTGGAGACGATACTGGCCCGGCTGGCGCCCGACGGCGACCCCGCCTACCGCCACGACATGGAAGGCGACGACGACATGGCCGCCCATGCCCGCGCCATGCTCACCCACAATGACCTCACTCTCCCGGTCACCCGCGGCCGCCCCGCTCTGGGTACCTGGCAGGGGGTCTTCCTCTGGGAGCACCGTTACGCCGGACACGACCGTCGTATCACCGTGACCGTGCAGGGCGAATAACCCGGTTTTCTTCAGCCGGCCGCACCACGGGCCGGACGGGCGTGCACGGTGATTTCCTCGCGATCGTGATACAGCTGGCGCGCGCGCAGGCGAAATCCGTGCCCGGCCAGCCGGCCCTCCAGTCGATCAAGACATTCACGCACGGTCTCGTAGCGCTTCTTCATTGGCAGCTTGAGGTTAAAGATTGCCTCTTCCGCCCAGCCCGCTTCCAGCCAGTCGCCGATGCGGTCCGCGACGCGCCCGGGCCGGTCCACGATGTCGCACACCAGCCAGTGCACCGGACGCGACGGCATCCAGGTAAACGCATCCTCGCGGACATGCTCCACCTGGCCCCCGGCCATCAGGTCGGCATCCATCGGACCGTTATCCACGGCCTGGACATGCAGGCCGTGCCGCACCAGCTGCCAGGTCCAGCCCCCCGGCGCCGCCCCCAGATCCACCGCCGTCATGCCCTCCGCCAGTCGCTGTTCGCGCTCCTCCGGTGTCAGGAACTGGTGCCAGGCTTCCTCGAGTTTCAGTGCGGAACGGCTGGGTGCCGCGCGCGGGGCCTTCAGGCGCAGGATGCCCCCCGGACGGTCGCTGCTGCTCGCCGGCGCGGCCAGGCCCGGTTGCACACGGTCCCCGGCCGTCCAGAAACAATGAAGACGACAACCCTGTGCCTCACCCTGTCCGCGCAGCGCGCCCGCCTTGCGCAACGCCGAGGCCAGCGGGCGCTCCAGTGCCTTTCCCAGGCGGTGCAGCTCCTTGCCCTCGTTGGTATCCGGTGTCTCGTGCCAGATGGCCTCAAACGACCAACCGCTCGCGCGGATCCGTTCCACGACAGGGCTCACCCGATCTTCGCGTGACAGGCCCTCCAGCGGATGCAGCGCCGGGAGGCGCTGGCGCGCGAAGATCCGCTCATCCAGGGGAAACGCGTCGCGCAGCTGTGCCGGATCGCCATCGGCCGGCAACAGGCGGACGAAGGCCGCCCCTTCAGCGAACCGTGGATAGACGGCCAGACCTTTCCGCGCGGCTTCCGCGGCCAGCTCGCCGGCCAGGTCCTTTTCGAACCCCGCCCGGCAATAAAAAAGCAGTTCTTCCATGATCCTCCCCAAGTAACTACGCGCCCCTTCGGCGCCCTGTGGAGCGGCCCTGTCCGCGAATCGCGGCGCCAGTCGACACCCCGCGTTGTTCGCGTGCAAGCACGCTCCCACCAAGGGTACCTCGAAGCCACCCCGGGAGCCTTTCCGGGACCTCTCACTCGGAGCCTCTCAAGGGCAACAAAAAAGGCCGCCCCTCGCGGGACGGCCCTTCACAATACGGCTCCGGATCGCAAGGATCCGAAGCAACTGGCGGCCTTATCGAGCCAGGCCGGGATCGCCCTCCACATTCTTCAGCTTCGGCAGGTAGGGCTCGCCCACGTTGACCGTATCCTGGTTGCGCAGCCAGTTACCCACCACTTCCCAGACCGGGGGCGTGTCATGCGGCTGATGCACGTCGGCCCAGCCCGCCACTACATAGCGCCGTTCCGGATCCATGGGTTCGCCATTGATCTCCATGTCGGTGATGCGCTCGCCCATCGGCTTGTGCGGGTCAATGGTGTAGCGGATACCGCCGGTGCGCACCATGTCGCCACCGCGATGACGATACGGATCTTCGTTGAAGATCGAGTTGGCCACGTCTTCCATCGCGTGCTTGAGATCCGCGCCGGTCATCTCGTTGCGCGTGGTCTCGGAGTACGTCGTTGCGGTCTGGGTCATCAGCTCTTCGAAAGTAATCGGCTGGCCCGGCAGCACGCTCACGCCCCAGCGGAAACCCGGCGACAGCGCGACTTCGGCGTCCATCTCTTCCATCATCGCCTGCACGATGACCTCGTCGAAGGTACCGTTGAAGTTGCCGCGGCGGTAGAGGACATCGTCGGTCACCGCCAGTTCTTCCCGCAGCTGGTCCTCGAACGGCTTGCGCACCTCTTCGATGTGCGCCTCCATCTCCGGATCCGCGTCCAGCATGTTGGCGAACACCGGCAGCATCTTGAAGCGGTAGTCCTTGATACCGCTGTCGTTCACATCCAGATCCAGCACACCCAGGAATTTGCCGTTGGAACCGGCGTTGGTCACCAGCGTGCGCTCGCCCGCGGCGTTCTCGATCTCCAGCGCACCCGGGATCGCGTCGTGGGTGTGGCCGCCCATGATCACGTCGACGTCGCGCAGCCGGCGGGCCATTTCGATGTCCGTCACCATGCCGTTGTGCGACAGGATCGCCACGACCTTTGCGCCCTTCTGACGCACCTCGTCGATCATCTGCTGCATCTTGTCGTCACGGATGCCGAACGACCATTCCGGGAACATGTAATCCGGATTGGCCACCGAGGTGTACGGGAAGGCCTGTCCGATCACGGCCACCGGGACGCCGTTCATCTCGCGGATGGTGTAGGGCTCGAAGATCCGGTCACCCCAGTCGCGATCCTCGACGTTCTGCGCGACGAAGTCGATGCCGTTGGGCTTGAAGTCGTTCTCGATGACTTCCTTGACCCGCTCGTCACCGAAGGTGAACTCCCAGTGACCGGTCATCACGTCCACGCCCAGCAGCTTCTGCGCGTCGACCATGTCCTGCCCGCCGGTCCACAGCGAGGTCGCCGAACCCTGCCAGGTGTCGCCACCGTCCAGCAGGAGGGAGTTCGGCCGGTCCGCACGCAGGCGCTTCACCAGCGTCGACAGATGCGAGAAGCCGCCGACCCGACCGTATTTCTCGGCCGCCTCGGCGAAATCGAGGAAGGTCAGCGCATGGGCCTCGGGCGTGCCCTTTTCGACCCCGAAGTGGTCAAGCAGCGCCTCGCCGGCCAGCACCGGCGGCTTGCCCTGCATGTCCCCCACGCCGATGTTCACGTCCGGCTCACGGAAATAGACCGGGCGCAGCTGCGCGTGGCAGTCGGTGTAGTGCAGCAGAGACACGTTCCCGAACGGAGAAATGTCGTAGAAATCCGACGGCGCGCGCTGCCAGTCGATGCTCTCGCCCGCCCAGGCATTGGTGGCGAGGCCGGCCGCGCTGGCGGCCACCATGACTTCGAGGAATTCCCTCCGCGTGAGGTTCATATACCACTCCTGAGTGTTAGGACCTGAATGAAGAAAGCTGTCTGCCGGATCGCGCCGACAGACGCCCTGGTGAACCAAAAGACGTCGGCCCGACATCCGTTATTCCGTCCGGACACCGACCATAGCTACAGCGTGACGCGGAACGCCGCCTGCGTCGCAAAACGCCCACACAGGAAGGGGACACAAAAAAGGCCCCTTCGTCCTGAAGGGGCCAACACGCGACATACACCACTTGACGGTGCCCGGCCCGGGGCAGAGAGCCTGCCGGCGACCACCACCGCAGAAAGCGGACAGTTCGAGTGTAGCGTCGGCACAAAGCGAGTTCGTGATGCAGATCAACGAGTAATGCCGGCACACTCCGGCGGGGGCCTGCCTTCGGGACCGAGCGGTTTCGTCGATTGCACACGGCGCCGATGTCGTTTAACCTTTCGCAGCTTACGGAGAGGTGGCCGAGCGGTCGAAGGCGCACGCCTGGAAAGTGTGTATACGGTAACCCCGTATCGAGGGTTCGAATCCCTCCCTCTCCGCCAGATTTCAGAATCAAGGGGCAACCGGGCCCCTGATTCCATGTAAATCCCGGTCGGACGAGGGATTCGAACCCGAGGAATCGGACAAGCCGGGTTCGACGGGTGCCGCACCGCGGCACCCGAACATCGCCGCAGGCGATGGCCCGGAGGGCGAGCCACAGCGTGGCGAGTAATCCCTCCCTCTCCGCCAGATTTCAGGGGGTATTCCGGCGCCCGCAGCGGGCAACGCCGGAACTCGGCAAAAAAGGGCCCTCGCGGCCCTTTTTTACATCGGCTCCGCGTATGGCGCGCACCCCGCGCCGGGACCAGCGAAGAATGGGCAACCCCAAGGATCAACCGGGCGACCACCGCACCCGCTGGCTGGGCTCCCTCGTCAACCTGCCGCGCCGAACCAAGCGCTGGCTGATGGTCGCGGCCGATGTGGTCATGCTCCCGCTCGCCCTGTGGACGGCCTTCGCCCTCCGTCTGGCCGAACCCCTGCCCGAAGCCCTGATCAATGCCTGGTGGCTGTTTCCCCTGCTGCCGGTGGTCGGTGTTTTCATCTTCGCCCGGCTGGGCCTCTACCGTGCCGTGGTTCGTTTCATGGGAACCCGCGCGGTATGGTCCGTGGCCACCGGGGTCATCCTGCTCGCCGGATTCCTGTGGGCGGCCGCGGCGATTGGCCGGCTGGACGACTTCCCTCGCCTGGTCCCGGTGGCCTTCGCCCTCCTGGCCTTCATCTACGTGGGCGGCAGCCGTTTTCTCGTGCGCAGCTGGTACCAGAACGTGAACGAACTGCGCCGCCACGCGGAACCCGTACTGGTCTATGGCGCCGGAGCCGCCGGGATGCAGCTCGCGGCCGGCCTTGGCACCACCGGGCAGTTCCGCATCGTCGCCTTCATCGACGACAACCCGGCCCTGCAGGGGCAGGCGATCAACGGCATTCGGGTCCACCCCCCGCGGATGATCGGGACGCTGATGCACCAGTACGGCATCCGGCGCATCCTGCTGGCCGTTCCCTCGGCCTCCCGCTCGGCGCGCAAGGCCATCCTGGAGCGCCTGGAGCCCTATCCCCTGCACGTACAGTCGGTACCCTCCATGGAGGCCGTCGTCTCCGGCCAGGCGCGCCTGGACCAGCTCGAAGATATCGACGTGGCGGATCTCCTGGGACGCGACCCGGTCCCGCCTCAGCCGGACCTGCTGCAATGCAGCATTGTGGATCGCCGCGTAATGGTCACCGGTGCCGGCGGCTCCATCGGCTCGGAGCTGTGCCGGCGCATCCTCCGCCAGGGACCGGCCGAACTCGTCCTGTTCGAACGCAACGAATTCGCGCTCTACCGTATCGAACAGGAAATGCAGGCCCTGCGCGACGAGCTCGGCGTGGACTGCCCGATCCATGCCGTTCTGGGGTCGGTCACCCTGCCCCGGCGGGTGGAATCCGTCCTCGACCGGCACCGAATCCAGACCCTTTACCATGCGGCCGCCTACAAGCACGTACCCATCGTCGAGGAGAATGCCGTCGAGGGAGTGCGCAACAATGTCCTCGGCACGCGGGTGCTGGCCGACGCCGCGATCGCGGCCGGCGTGGAACGATTCATCCTCATCAGTACCGACAAGGCCGTGCGCCCCACCAACGTCATGGGCGCGAGCAAGCGGCTGGCGGAAATGATCCTGCAGGACCGGGCAGCCGGCGCCCCGGCTACCCTGTTCTCCATGGTGCGCTTTGGCAACGTCCTCGGATCGTCAGGTTCCGTAGTGCCCCTGTTCCATCGCCAGATCCGGGAGGGCGGCCCCGTCACGGTGACCCACCCCGAGATCACGCGCTACTTCATGTCCATCCCGGAGGCCGCCGAGCTGGTGATCCAGGCCGGCACCATGGCCGGCGGCGGTGAGGTCTTTGTTCTGGACATGGGCGAGCCCGTACGAATCCAGGATCTCGCCCGACGCATGATCCGCCTGCACGGCCGCCAGGTCCGGGATGACAACGGCAACCCGCCCGACGGCATTGCCATCCAGTTCACCGGGCTGCGCCCGGGCGAAAAGCTCTACGA
Source organism: Thioalkalivibrio sp. ALR17-21 (assembly GCF_000420185.1). NCBI lineage: Bacteria > Pseudomonadati > Pseudomonadota > Gammaproteobacteria > Chromatiales > Ectothiorhodospiraceae > Thioalkalivibrio > Thioalkalivibrio sp. ALR17-21. Next base: position 98,089 of record NZ_ATUL01000007.1, read on the forward strand.
AGAACTGCTCATTGGCGACAACGTAGAGAGCACGCGCCACCCCCGCATCATGCAGGCCCGCGAAGACCGGGCACCGGCGGATGCCCTGAGCGAGGCACTGGAGGCTCTGGAACGCGCCGACCAGGCCATGGATGCCGCGGCGACCCGCGCATGTCTGCGGGAGATCGTTCCCGAATATCGTCCCGCCGGGTGAACCGGGGCTTCCGTTACTTGTACGAGTAGTGGTAGTAGCCGTAGCCGTAACTGGCACTGGCGGTGGCTTCCATGGAATTCAGGATCGCACCCCGCGTCTCCACGCCCGCACTCTCCAGACGACGCCGCGCCGCCTCGATCTCGCGCGGCGGGTTGAGCTGGAAACGCACCACCATAAGGGTGGTCGAGCAGTGGCGCGCCACCACGGAGGCGTCCGTCACCGCGAGGATCGGCGGCGTATCGATCAGCACCAGGTCGTACTGCCCGCTCGCCTGATCGAGGAACCGGGTAAAACGCTCGTTCATCAGCAGCTCGGCGGGATTCGGGGGTGCCGAGCCCCTGGCCATGTAGTCCAGCCCCTCGATATCGGTCTCCCGGATGGCTTCTCCCGGCGTCAGCTTCTCCGACAACAGATCGGACAGCCCGCCCGCGCTGCCCTCGCCGAATGCATGGTGGACGTGGCCCTTGCGCATGTCGGCGTCGACCACCAGGACTTTCTGGCCTGCCTGCGCACACACGGCCGCCAGGTTCACCGAGATGAAACTCTTGCCGACACCCGGACTCGGACCGGTGATTACCAGCCGGTTGTCCGCCGCCTCGAGCATCGCGAAATGCAGGCTGCTGCGCAGCCCACGCAGCGCCTCGATGGCCCCGTCCGTCGGGGAATACGAGGCCAGCACCCCCGTCACGATTCCTTTTTCCGCGGCGGCCCCGCGTCGACGCCCGCTTTTCAGATCACGCCGCCGACGCAGCCGCTTGACGAGTTTCTGCTGCACGTCCGACAGCGGTACGGTCGCATAGACCGGTAAATCCAGTTCCTCGATCTGCTCTTGTGATTCAACGCCCCGGTTGAGCATCCCGCGCAGCAGCACCAGCGCCACCGAAAGCATGCCGCCAAGGACCGTGGCCAGCGCCACGATCAGCCCCCGCTGTGGCTCCACCGGTGACGGCAGAACGGCGGCATCGTCCAGGATGCGAACATTCCCCACCGTGCTGGCTCGCGTGATGTCCATCTCCTGCATCCGATTGAGCAGCTGGACATAGACTTCCTGGTTCACTTCGACATCGCGCTGCAGGCGGAGCACCTGCTGCTGGGTTTCCGGCAGCCCACCGATCTCCTGCTGCAGTTCCCGGCGCTCGTTCTCCAGTTGCTCGCGCTTTTCCAGCAGGGTGACGTAGGTGGGATGGTTCTGCGTGTACCGACGGGAGATCTCCGCCTCCTCGAATTCCAGCTCGGTGATCTGGCGCTCCAGATCCACCAGCCGGTCGAGGACCGCCTGCGTCTCCATCGACATATCGACGCTTTCCTGCTCCACCTGATACTCGTTCAGGGCGTCTTCCGCTTCCCGCAGCCGTGCTCGCACCTGGGGTACCTGTTCTTCCAGGAACTCCAGACTCTGTTCCGCCTCCGCGGCCTGCCGTTCGACATTCTGGCGGCGATAGATGTCACTGATCGCGTTCAGGGCGCGCCGAGCCTGTTCCGAATCGGTATGGGTGAACGTCAGGCTGAAGACACCGCTCTCATTGCCCTGTTCCGTGGCCTGGAAACGGTTGCGCAGATCGCGTATCGCGGCCAGCCGAGCGCGGCGCTGGAGTTCGAAGCGGGCCCCGGCCCCGGCCGAGATGTCCTCCACAAACAGGATGATCTGCCCGTCGAGGAAGCTCGCCTCCTCCCCGGTTCGGCCTTCTCCGAGGACCCGATCGTCGTGGGACAGGCGGAACTGATCCTCGCCGGTGACCTGCAGTGTGAGGGTTTCCCCTTCCATCGCGGGCGTGACCCGCAGATCGCCCACCGTCAGCGATTCTCCGGACCACGCATAGCGCTCGGCGACGCCGCCCAACACGGCGGCCCGGCTCCGGTCCCAGTCCCGGCGGACCAGAAAATCTCCGATGACCGGCAGGCGCACCGGACGCACGATCAGGTCCAGGCGCTCGCGATCCACCGCCTGACCCAGCACCATGCGCGAACGCAGAATCTCCAGTTCCGCCGATGCACGCGGCTCGCGCCCCAGCATCTCGCGCATGTCGTTCAGTGGTGCACTGACACCGCCGGTATCCTCCACCTGGACCAGCGCATCCGCCTGGTAGACCGGCGTCGAGAGGGTCGCATACGCCCCACCGCCCAGCATGAACAGGAAGGTGATGCCGACGATCCACCACTTGTGATCGAGCAGCAGTCCGAGCAGCCGGCCAAGGTCGATCTCGTCATCCGCCGGCGGCGGGGAAGCGGGGGTCTGCGTCATGGGTTACCTGTTCCTGTCGTGGCGCGGCCGGGAGATCAGCCCAGTCGCTCCGCCCAGCTCTGTGCGGCTTCGGTCAGCAGCGCGTGCACTTGCCGAAATGCCTCGTCGCTCTTGCCATAGGGATCGGGAATATCGCGCCCGCGACCGTCATCCAGCCAGTGGCCGAAACGCATGGTCTTGCCCAGGGCACGGGGGTGGTTGCGACCGATTGCCTGGCGCTGCCCGTCGCTCATCACCAGCACCAGATCCGATTGCTCGAGCATGCCGGTGGTCAGTTGCCGGGCCTGGTGACCGGACACGTCCAGGCCATCGGCCTCCGCCAGTGCCCGGGCCTGCGGCGCGACACCCTCGCCGACCAGCGCGCCCAGACCGGCCGAGCCAATGCTGCGCTCCGGGGCATGCCGGCGCAGCATCGCCTCGGCCACCGGACTGCGACAGATGTTGCCCGTACATACCACCAGGATCCGTTCAAACATCCGTTCCACCCTGCCCGGTCAGAAGTCGTCGCGCAGCTCGCGCACGTCGCGCGTCGCCTGGGAGGCACGATAAACAGCGTTAACAGTCGGCAGCAACTGATTGATCACACGGTTCCAGCGCCCCAGGGGTGTCGTCGTCACATAGACGATATCCATGGGTTCGAGCTCGAACTCCGTCCCCAGCACCAGGGCCGTGGCATCCCGGGCGTCCAGCTGGTAAACCGTCGCCAGCAGGTCACTGTCCGGCGGCGCCTGACGGACCACAAAGATGCCGCTGGCATCCGCCGTCGCCTCGTTGAAGCCACCGGAATCGGTAAGTGCGTCGGTCAGCGAGATCCGTCCGCGTCCCATCGGGATACTGCGCGGTTCGCCCACCTCGCCCAGCACATACGCCTTCTGGTCTGTGGTGTCCGGCACGTGCAGCACGTCGCCATCCCGGAGCACGCGGTTCTCGGACAGATCGCCCTCGCTCAGCATCGCGTACATCGACAGCGGCACTTCTTCACCATCGCGTGTCAGACGTACGTTGTGCCAGTTCGCCTCCTCGGTCAGTCCACCGGCATCATTGATCGCGTCCAGCACCGTCAGCGGAACGTTGGTCACCGGCTGGCGCCCCGGTTCGCGCACCTCGCCGGTCACGTGTACCTGCTGCGAGCGGTAATCCGCCACCAGCACTTCTACCTGCGGGTCATTGATGACCGCGGCGAGTTCTTCCGCGAGGATGTCCCGCACTTCGGCTACCGTTCGACCCTCGACCTCCACACGGCCGACGAACGGATAGAAGATGGTCCCGTCGGAATGCACCGTATTGCCGGATTCGGCCGCCGAGCGTTCCGAACCGGCCGGGATCGTCAGTTCGGGATGGTCATAAACGATGATGCTGAGCACGTCGCCGCGACCGATCCGGTAGTCGTACCGCGTGTCATCCGCCTCGAGCTCCTCGCGTGCCTGTTCCAGATCCGGCTGGACGGGATCCTCGGCCTCCTGACGAACCAGACCGCGGGTGATCGGCTTCACTTCCACCATGTCGTGCAGTGGTTCGCTCTCGGCGCGCTCCTGAATGAAACCACCCGGCGCAAACCCGCAGCCCGACAGGGCGACGGCGACCACGAGAGGCACCGCGGTTTTCCAGCTTCCTGCTGCGATCATTGGCAACTGCACCCGGGTTTGGCGATCTCTGAAGGCCGCAAGGATACAGCTCGGTGCGGGCATGTTCCACAGTTCCGGCCCCATCCTTTCCGAGTATCGGAGCGGTCCCTCAGCCGGACCGCGAACGTGTACATTGATCCACGTTTCCTTACCATGCGCGGATTCCGAAACCCGATCTTCAAACCGTCACCGCGGAGTACCGATGTCCGAAGCAGCCACGCTGATCCTGAGCGCCTCCTGGGTGCTGCCCGTGGTTCCACGGGGGGCCGTCCTGGAAGACCATGCGGTAGTCGTTCGCGACGGTGCGATCCTGGCCGTCAAGCCACGCCAGCAGGCCCTCGCCGAGCATCCCGAGGCCCGCCACGAACATCGCGAGGGGCACGCCCTGATGCCGGGGCTGGTGAACGCCCACACCCACGCCGGGATGACCCTGTTGCGCGGCATCGGCAGCGACCAGCCGCTGATGGAGTGGCTGAAGCGCTACGTATGGCCGGTGGAGGGCCGGCTGCTGTCGCCGGAGTTCGTCAACGACGGCACCCGGCTGGCTGCCGCGGAAATGCTGCGCGGCGGCACCACCTGCTTCTCCGACATGTATCTGTTCGTGGGGGACGCCGCCGCCGCGGTCGATGCCAGCGGCATCCGCGGGGTGATGGGCCTGACGGTGTTCGACTTTCCCACCCCCTGGGCGCAGACCCCGGACGAATACTTCCAGCGCGGCCGCGAGGTGGTGGAGACCTGGGGTGATCACCCCCGCATCCGTTTCACCGTCGCTCCTCACGCGCCTTACACCGTCGGTGACGAGAGCATGCAGCGGGTGGGCGAGCGCGCCCGCGAGCTGGGCGTGCCGGTGCACACCCACGTCCACGAGACCGCCGGCGAGGTGGACGAGGCGGTGAGCAACGGCGGTGAACGCCCGCTGGCCCGGCTCGCCCGTCTGGGCCTGCTGGACCAGCCGTTCATGGCCGTCCACATGACCCAGGTCAGCGACGAGGACCTGGCCCTGCTGGAAGGCCGGCCGGTGTCGATCACGCACTGCCCCGAATCGAACCTCAAACTGGCGTCCGGCTTCTGCCCGGTGGCACGCCTGGACCAGGCCGGGATCAACCTCGCGCTGGGCACCGACGGGACCGCCTCCAACAACGACCTCGACATGATCGGCGAGATGCGCACCGCGGCCCTGCTGGCCAAGGGCGTGAGCGGCGATGCGGCCGCGCTGCCGGCCGAGCGCGTGCTGGAGATGGCGACCCTGGGCAGCGCCCGCGCCCTGGGGCTGGACCACGAGATCGGCTCGCTGGAAGCGGGCAAGCGCGCCGATCTGATCAGCCTCGACCTGACCTCCCCGGAGCTGCAGCCCGAACACGATCCGCACGCACGCATCGTCTATGCCGCCACCCGCGAGGCCGTGCGCGACGTATGGGTGGACGGCCGGGCGTTGCTCGCCGACCGCGAACTGCTTACGCTGGACCTTGAGGCCATCCACGCCAGCGCCGTCCGGTGGCAGGGCCGCGTGGCCGAGACCCTGCAAGCCTGCGAGAGCTGAACCGCCCATGACCCAGATCCATTCCAACGTCGATCAGGCCGAGATCCACAAATTCACCGATCGCGCGCATGAATGGTGGGACCCCAACGGGGCCTTTGCCACCCTGCACGCGATCAACCCGCTGCGCCTGGAATGGATCGACGGCCATGCCGACCTGGCCGGCAAGAAGGTGCTGGACGTCGGCTGCGGCGCCGGAATCCTGTCCGAAGCGATGGCCGTGCGCGGGGCCGAGGTCACCGGGCTCGACGCCGGTGCCGAACACCTGGAAGTCGCTCGCGAGCACGCCCACGACAGCGGTGTTTCCGTGCGTTATCTGCACGTAACGGCCGAGGAGCACGCGGAAAAGCACCCCGGCGAATACGACGTGGTCACCTGCCTGGAAATGCTGGAACACGTGCCGGACCCGGAGAACGTGATCGACGCCCTGTGCCGACTGGTCCGGCCCGGCGGCTGGATCTTCCTCTCCACCATCAACCGCACCCCGCGCGCGTTTGCCGAGGCCATCGTGGGCGCCGAATACGTGATGCGCCTGCTGCCGGCTGGCACCCACGAGTACGGCCGTTTCATCCGCCCCTCGGAGCTGGCCGCGCAGCTGCGCCGGCATCACGTGGAGGTGGCCGACCTGACCGGGCTCACCTGGTCGCCGCTGTCCGGGCGCTACCGCCTGACCCCGAACACCGACGTCAACTACCTGATGGCCGCACGCGCATGAGCCACGAACCGGGCGCGGTCCTGTTCGATCTGGACGGGACCCTCCTCGACACCGCACCCGACATGCATGCCGCTCTCAACCGGCTGCTGGCCGAGAACGACCGCGCGCCCCTGCCCTTCGATGCCGTGCGCAACCATGTCTCGCACGGCTCGCACGCCCTGGTCACCCTGGCCTTCCCCGACGCGCCGGAAGACCGGACCGAGGCCCTGAAAAAGCGTTACCTCGAGATCTACGCGCGCGACCTGTGCATCGCCACCGCGCTGTTCCCGGGCATGGACGCCCTGCTGAACGAGATCGAGGCGCGCGGCTGGCGCTGGGGCGTGGTCACCAACAAGCCCGCGTGGCTGACCGAACCGCTGCTGGAGGCCCTGGGCCTCGCCCCGCGCATGAGCGCGATCGTCTCCGGCGACAGCCTCAATCGGCGCAAGCCGGACCCCGACCCCATGTGGCTGGCCGCCCGCCAGACCGGGCTCGAGCCCGCACACCACTGCTACTGGGGCGATGCAGAACGCGACATCGCTGCCGGCCGTGCCGCCGGCATGAGCACGCTGATCGCCGCCTGGGGCTACATTGACGCCGGTCAGAACACCGACGGCTGGGGCGCCGACGGTGTCCTGCACCAGCCCGACGACTTCTGGGGCTGGCGCGAGACGTTCACCCGCGCCGCCGGCTGAGAAACCGGCACCGCCTTGCGGGAGCCGAGTCCCCGGCGATCGCTCGCCGCCCGTCCGATCGGCGGGAGGGCCGGCCTCCCACAGGGACAAAACCGGCATAATGGGTGCACCAAGATCCCCGACTGGAGCTGACATGGCCCGCCCCGACATCGCCGCTGCCTATCGGCATTGCCGCCAGCGTGCCCGGTCGCACTACGAGAACTTCCCGGTCGCGTCGCGCCTGCTGCCGCGCCCGATGCGCGACCCGGTGGCCGCGATCTACTGCTACGCGCGCGACGCTGACGACCTCGCCGACGAGGATCCGCGCGCGCCCGAGGTCCGCCGCGCCGATCTGCAGGCGATGCAGGAGCACATTCGGGCACTGGACGACCCGGCCGCGGAGAGCACCCCCGAATGGATCGCGCTGGCGGACGCGAAGAAGCGTTTCGACCTTCCCGCCGAGCCCTTCGTCGACCTCGCGGACGCGTTCATCCAGGATCTGGAAAAGACCCGCTATGCGGACATCGGCGAGGTCATGGAGTACTGCCGACGTTCGGCCAACCCTGTCGGCCGCCTGATCCTGCACCTGCAGGGCGAACCCGATGACGCCATGCTGGGCCAGTCGGATGCCATCTGCACCGCCCTGCAGCTGATCAACTTCTACCAGGATCTGCACCAGGACATCAGCGAGAACGACCGCATCTATCTCCCGCAGGACGAGATGGCCCGCTACGGCGTGACCGAGGTGATGCTGCGCGAGCGGCTCAACACCCTGCCCCTGCAGAACCTGATGCAGTTCCAGTACGCCCGCGCCGACCGCCTGCTGCGCGCCGGCGCGCCGCTGGGCGGAACCCTGGGCGGGCGGCTCGGTCTCGAGATCCGTGCCATCGTCAATGGCGGCGCGCGCGTGCTCTGGCGCCTGCGCCAGGAGAACGATGCCTTCGCCCGCCCCCGCCTGGGCGCGCGCGATATGGCGGTGGCCCTGTGGCACAGTCTGCGGCCGCGCCGACGGGGACGCGGTGCCTGAACGTCCACCCCGACCCGATCCCGACTCCGACTCCGACTCCGACTCCGACTCCGACTCCGAACGATCACCCGACTACTGACATGCAAACCAACCCGCTGCTGCCCGGCAACCACCCCCTGCGCGAGTCCATCCAGGAAGAGATCCATACCCGTTTCTACGAGCCCCTGGATCCGCCGGCACGGGTCTCCTGGCTGACCCTGCTGAGCCCGCGCGAAGCCATCGACCGGGAACGTGAATGTGTCGCCGATCTGTGCCGGCGGCACGGAATCGAGCCCCCGCTGAACGGCGAGAACTTCGTAGCCGTGGACCTGGGCGAGTTCCGCCTGCGCTGGGAACGCCACAACGAATTCTCCACCTGGGCGTTCTTCGTTGTGAACGAACCCCGGCAGGAACCGTTTACCCATCCCGCCATCCATCGGGTGCCCATCGACTGGCTGACCGGCCTGCCGGGGGAGACCATTGCCGCCATCCACCTGGAGCTGGAGCCGCGCGAGGCTCCGGTGCGCAGCATGCAGGAGCTGGGCGAACTGTTCGCCCCCTACTCGTTCGCCGGCAACGGCGTCTCCGGCGGCGACGGTCGGGTGTTCAGCGATTTTCGTGTGCGCGAGGACGGCTTCGAGCGCTTCCTGGTACGCGACGTGGACCTCTCCCGCCGTCAGGCCGGGCGCCTGGTGCAGCGCGTCCTCGAACTGGAGACCTATCGCCTGATGGCCCTGCTGGCACTGCCGCTGGCACGCGAACTGATGCCCGAGCTCAACGAACTGGAAGGCCGCCTCAACGACATCAACGACGAAATGGCCGGGATCTCCGAATATTTCCACGGCACGGACCGCGAACAGCGGCTGCTGGCCGCGCTGTCCGACCTGGCCGCCGATGTCGAGCGCATGGGCAGCCACACGGCGACCCGCTTCCACGCCGCACGCGCCTACGCCTCCATGGTGGACAAGCGCGCCGAGGAACTGCGCCCGGTGCGTATCCCGGGCCTGCAGACCCTGTGCGAATACCTCGGCCGCCGCCTTGACCCGGCCATGCGCACCTGCCGCTCGCAGGACGAAAGGCTCAACAACCTCGCGACCCGGATTCACCGCACCACCTCCATGCTGCGGACCCGCGTGGACGTCGCCGTGGAAAACCAGAACCGGGACCTGCTGCGCTCCATGAACCGGCGCGCCCATCTGCAGCTGCGCCTGCAGGAGACCGTCGAAGGGCTTTCAGTGGTGGTGATCTCCTATTATCTGACCAGCCTGCTGGCCTATTTCCTGCGCGGGATGGACGATGCCGGCACCCTGCCGATCCCGGTCAACATCGCCATCGGCGCATCGGTCCCGGTGGTGATCGGCGGCGTGTGGTATGCCCTGCGCCGCATGCACGCGCGCATCACCGCCAGCCACGGCGACGACCGTCTGTAACACACCTGTTATGCAATGCGGTCATCACGCAACCGGAGGCCGACATGGCTGTTTCGATCCTGCTTGTGGAGGATGACCTCGCCATCCGCGAGATGCTCCGCCTGCCCCTCAACCGGGCCGGCTACGATCTGCGCGAGGCAGGCGACGTCCGCAGCGCGCGTACCGACCTGCTCCAGGACCCGCCCGATCTGGTCCTGCTGGACTGGATGCTGCCGGACATCAGCGGGCTCGACTGGGCCCGGGAACTCAAGGCCAGCCCCGTCACCAAGGACATCCCGGTGATCATGCTGACCGCGCGCGGCGAGGAGGAAGACCGCGTCCGCGGGCTGGACGTCGGCGCCGATGACTACATCGTCAAACCGTTTTCGCCGCGCGAGCTGGTGGCGCGGATCAAGGCCGTGCTCCGGCGCACCACACCCACCAGCTCGGAGGAGCCGGTGGAGGTCCGCGGTCTGGCGCTCGATCCGGTCTCGCACCGGGTCAGCGGCAACGGGCAACCGGTCAGTCTGGGCCCCACCGAATACAACCTGCTGCATTTCTTCATGACCCACCCCGACCGGGTCTTCACCCGCGAGCAGCTGCTGGACAAGGTCTGGGGCACCAACGTCTACGTGGAGGAACGCACCGTGGATGTGCATATCCGTCGCCTGCGCAAGGCCCTGGCCGAAACCGGACACGACGACCTGGTGCAGACGGTGCGCGGCTCCGGTTACCGTTTCTCCGACCAGCCCTGACCGGACCCGCCCCTTGCAGCCCCCCTTCAATCCCTGGCCACGGGTTATTGCCCGCAACCTGCTCGCCGGCCTGATCATTCTCGGCACCGGATGGGCCCTCGGCTACCCGTGGATCACCGCGACGGCCCTGCTGACCGCCGCGCTGGGCTGGAACCTCCTGCAGCTCTACCGTCTGGAAAACTGGGCCCGTCGCGGCGGCCGCAGCGAGCCCCCGGATGCCCGCGGCATATGGGGCGAGATCTTCACCAACCTGCACCAGCGCCGCCAGCGGCGACTGCGCCGGGTGGCCGGTCTGCGGCGCACGCTGGAACGCTACCGCGACTCGGCCAGCGCCCTTCCCGACGCGGTGGTGGTACTCAACCCCGAGCACCGGATCGAATGGGCGAACCCCACCGCCGCGCGCCTGCTGGCCCTGGAATGGCCGGCCGACGAGGGTCGCCGCATCACCCACCTGGTGCGCCATCCGGATTTCCTGCGTTTCATGGACCCCGCCAGCCCGCCACAGGAGAGCCTCAACATGCCGTCGCCGCTGGATGCGAACCGGCGGCTGGAGATCCGTCTGGTGCCCTATGGCGAGCACCAGTACCTGCTGCTGGCGCGCGACACCACGCACCTGCACCGTCTGGAGGTGATGCGCCGGGATTTCATCGCCAACGTGTCCCATGAACTGCGCACCCCGCTGACCGTGCTCTACGGCGTGGCCGAAACCCTCGAGGACGAACTGGTCGACCACCCGGAACTGATGGACTCGGTACGCCTGCTGCGCGAACAGTCCGAGCGCATGAAACTGCTGGTGGACGACCTGCTGATGCTCTCGCGGCTGGAGACCGGATCGGAACAGGGCGAGCAGACCTGGTTCAACCCGACCAAGATGCTGCGCAGCCTGATCGACGAGGCCGAACTGCTGTCCGGCGACCGCGGCCACCACCTGGCACTGGATGCCGAGCCCGATCTGGAGATCCTCGGCACCGAGACCGAGTTGCGATCGGCCTTTGCCAACCTGCTGTTCAATGCGATCAAGTACACTCCGGCAGGCACCCGGGTCACCCTGAGCTGGTCCGCAACCGACGACGGCGGCGCCACCCTCGCCGTGGACGACAACGGGCCCGGCATCGCCAGCCACCATCTGGAGAGGCTGACCGAGCGCTTCTACCGCGTGGATGACGCCCGCAGCCAGGATCGCGGCGGCACCGGCCTGGGTCTGGCCATCGTCAAGCATGTGCTGCTGCGCCACCAGGGACAGCTGCAGATCGACAGCGAACTCGGCGTCGGCAGCCGCTTCAGTTGCCATTTCCCGCCGCATGCGGTGCGGCGCTGCGAAAACTGAACTCAGATCAACCAGGTCGTGCCGAGACGCAGCTCCGGGGCAGCCCCGGGGATCAGGTCCATCAACGCCCAGCCAAAGACCAGCGTGATGAACGCCCCGGAGAACAGCGTGGCCGCCCACAGGCCGATCCGGTTGCCGCGTTTCAGTCCCAGCAGTTCGCGCAGTGCCACATACAGCAGCGCAAGGCTGTACAGGATCAGGACCAGCGCGAGGCCGTTGCCCCAGGGCCAGGGGAACGCCGCGACAACGTTGCCGAGCCACGCCGGAACCAGCCCCAGAGTCACGGCCATGGCGGCCCGCTCGGGACCCGCCGGCCCCTGGAACAGCTCCACCAGATAGTGAGCCGACAGGGTCAGCCCCGCGACCCCCACCGTCATCGCCAGCACGCTGTAGACGCCGAAGCCCACCGGATCCGGAACGGACTCGGGAGGCAGCGCGGGCGGCATCAGCCCGTAAAGCCATTGACTGAGGATGACGCTGGTCAGCACCAGGGGCAGCGAGAAACGCAGGAACACGGCCTGCCACGAAGGCAGCGGACCGTGACCGGCGAGCGAGCGCAGCACCGGTCCCGGACGCACCAGGACACGGGCGGCCAGGGGCCAGACGCGAAGGGGACGATCAGCTTTCATGGGTGCACTGTATGAAGCGCCGATGACAATCCCGTTACAGCCCCCTGTCATGCTTCTGTCACGTCGCCGTCACCAAACTGCAAGCATGGCTCCCGATAATCCGGCATCAAGGACCCACCGGTCCGACGCACCGTCAAGCAAGCACGAGGGAGTGACCCATGCTGTTCAAGCGTAGTGTTCTGGCCGCCGCCGCGGCCGCCGCCCTTGCCGTCACACCGGCGATGGCCGATGTCGACCCGGATCTGCCGGCCTACCAGACCGTCAGCGGCGTCTCCGGCAACCTGTCCAGCGAAGGCTCGGACACCCTGAACAACCTGATGGCGCTGTGGGCCGAGGAGTTCCAGGACTTCTACCCCAACGTCAACATCCAGATCCAGGGTGCCGGCACCTCCACCGCCCCGCCCACCCTGACCGAGGGCACGGCCGACTTCGGTCCGATGTCGCGCCAGCCGCGCGACAGCGAGCAGGCCTCGTTCGAGCAGCGCCACGGCTACGAGATGACCCTGGTGCCGGTGGCCATCGACTCCATCGCGGTGTTCGTGAACCGCGACAATCCGATCGAGGGGATGTCGATCGAACAGGTGGACGCGGCGTTCTCGTCCACCCGCCGCTGCGGCGGTGCCGAGGACATCAACCGCTGGGGCCAGCTCGGCCTGGAAGGCTCCTGGGCCAACCGCGACATCACCATCTACGGGCGTAACGCGGTCTCCGGCACCTACGGGTACTTCCGCCAGCACGCCCTGTGCGACGGTGACTTCAAGAATGCCGTGAACGAGCAGCCGGGTTCCGCCTCGGTCGTCCAGGGTGTCGCCGAGTCCCTCAACGGCATCGGCTATTCCGGCATCGGCTACAACACCTCCGGGGTGCGCGCCATCGCCCTCGGCGAGAGCGAGGATGCCCTGTACGAGCCGACTGCCGAGAACGCCGCTTCCGGCGACTACCCCCTGTCGCGCTTCCTCTACGTCGCGGTCAACAACCACCCGGAAGACGGCCTCGCCCCGCGCCAGGCGGAGTTCCTGAAGATGGTGCTGTCGAAGGAAGGCCAGGACGTCGTGGTGCGCGACGGCTTCGTCCCGCTGCCCGAGACGGTCGCCAAGCGCCAGCGCGAGGCCCTCGGCCTCGAATAACCGGTGCATCTCCCGCAATGGGGAGGCATCAGGGCCCGGACAATGTCCGGGCCTTTTTTCGTTTATGCGCCTGCGCCCGGCCGGCTGCGCGTTCAAATGCCTGTCACCGCAGTGTCATCGGACTGTCACAACGCGCCCTTAGGATCCATGCCAACGACCGTCACGCGCCCGTCGATATTTCAGGGGAACCGAATGCCCGGCACCATCGCGAACACCACTCTCGACCGCTTCCAGCGCTGGCGCCGCGCCAAGGACACCTCGGCCCGCTACCTGATCGGATTTTTCGGGCTGGCCGTGATCGGCGCCCTGACCCTGATGTTCGTCTACCTCCTGAGCGAAACCCTGCCGATGTTCCAGGGCGCCTCGCTGGAGGAACGCGCGGCCTACGATGCACCCGGCGGGGCTGGCACCGGGACCATCCACCTGGCGGTCAATCGGCATCGCGAAATGGCCGTGCGCCTGACCGAGGACCGTCGGGCGGTCTTCTTCCGCCCGTACAGCGGCGAGGTGGTAAGCGAACAGCCGCTGCCGATCCCGGATGACGTACGGGTCACCAGTTTCAGCATGGCCGAACCGCGCACGCGCCTGGTCGCGGCCGGCCTGGACAACGGCCAGGTGCTGGCCATCGAATACGAATACAACGAACGCTTCACGCCGCAGGGTCGCGAATACGATCCGGGCCTGGTGTACCCCCTGGGAGACGAGGATTCGGCGCTGCTGGACGTGGATTCCGAGGGCCGGGCCATCGACGTGGTCGGCATCCAGCGAGGCTCCAGCGGCGTGCGGGTGGCCGCGGCCACCGAGGACGGTGACCTGCGACTGGTCAACTTCGAGGAACGCACCTCGATGATGACCGGCGAGACCGAGGTCACCCGTTCGGCCCACGACCTGCCCTCCCTGCCCGGGGACGCGACACCGACCCGCATCCTGGTCGACATTACCGGACGCAACCTGATGGTGGGCGACGACCGGGGCCGGCTGCATTTCTACGACATCAGCACTCCCCGCGACGCCCGGCTCGTCGACAGCCAGCGCGTGGTGCGCGGGGACGATGCCGAGGTGACCTCGCTGGAATACATCCTGGGGACGGTTTCCGTCGTGGTCGGGGGCTCGGATGGCTCGGTCGCCCAGTACATGCTGGTGCGCGACGAAGACAACGTAAACCGCATCACCCGCGTCCGCGACTTCCCGCAACATACCGATGCGGTCACCAACACCCAGCCGGAATACATCCGCAAGGGGTTCGCCACCACCGATGCCTCGGGCGCCCTGGCGGTCCATTACCCGACCTCGCAGCGCACCCTGCTCCAGCAAACGATCAGCGACCGTCCCCTCTACCGCGCGTACATCGACCCGCGCAATCGCATGCTGATCGCGATCGACGACGCCGAGAGCTGGTTCGTGAACGACCTGTCCAACCCGCACCCGGAAGTCTCCTTCCACGTGCTGTGGCAAAAGGTCTGGTACGAGGGCCGTTCCGGCGGCGACTACGTGTGGCAGTCGTCATCCGCCACCGACGAATTCGAACCCAAGTTCTCGCTGGTGCCGCTGACCCTCGGAACGGTCAAGGCCGCCTTCTACGCCATGCTGTTCGCCACCCCGCTGGCCATCATGGGGGCGATCTACAGCGCGTATTTCATGTCGAGCCGCATGCGCAGCCTGACCAAGCCCAGCATCGAACTGATGGAGGCCCTGCCGACCGTCATCCTGGGCTTTCTGGCGGGCCTGTGGCTGGCCCCGTTCATCGAGGCCAATCTGCCCGCGGTAGCCAGCATCCTGATTCTGCTCCCGCTGGCCATGCTGGTGATGGCCTATATCTGGACGCGGGTCCTGCCGGAGGGCGTACGCCGTGCGATCCCCGCAGGCTGGGAAGCCGCGATCCTGATCCCGGTGATCCTGCTGGTGGGCTGGTTCGCGGTGTTCATCAGCCCGCATCTGGAAATCTGGATGTTCAACGGGGATGCCCGTCAGTGGCTGACCGACGCCGGCTACACCTACGACCAGCGCAACGCCCTGGTGATCGGGATCGCGATGGGTTTCGCGGTGATCCCGACCATCTACTCGATCTCCGAGGATGCGGTATTCAACGTGCCCAGGCACCTCACCCAGGGCTCGCTCGCACTGGGCGCCACCCCGTGGCAGACGGTGGTACGCGTGGTGCTGCTGACCGCCAGCCCGGGGATCTTCTCGGCGGTGATGATCGGCTTCGGCCGCGCCGTCGGCGAGACCATGATCGTGCTGATGGCGACCGGCAACTCCCCGGTCGTCAATTTCAACATCTTCGAGGGCATGCGCACGCTCTCCGCGAACATCGCGGTGGAGATGCCCGAGACCGCGGTGGGCGGCACCCATTACCGCATCCTGTTCCTGGCCGCGCTGGTCCTGTTCGCCCTCACCTTCACGGTGAACACCATCGCCGAGATCGTGCGCCAGCGCCTGCGGAACAAATACAGCACCCTGTAAGGAACAACGATGAAACACTGGTTCCAGTCCGGCACCCCGTGGATCTGGCTGAATGCCGGGGCAATCGCCGCCTCACTGGTGATGGTCTTCGGGCTGATCACCATGATCGCGGTGAATGGCCTGTCGTTCTTCTGGCCGTCCGAGGTCATCGAGTTCGAATACCAGCCCGCGGATGACAGCGAGCCCCGGGGGGTGATGGGCGAACTCGCACGCTCGGAGACCATGACCGCCCAGGCCGCGCGGGAAGCCGGCTTTCAGGTGCCGGAGGGTCAGGAAATCGTCGTGCGCCACCTGATCAAGCGCGGCAACCGCGACCTCGATTCACGCGACTTCCGCTGGTATCTCGAAGACGCGATGTCCGAACGCCGCACCCCGCGCGACGCCGTGGTGCTGGAACGCCTGCAATGGGGTGACTTCTTCGGCTTCATCCGGGAATACCGCGAGGACGGCGAGACCGTGGCCGAAGGCGACGCGGCGCGCTCCGCCTTCGAACAACGCATCCGGGAGACCCGCGATCTGGTGCAGCAGCTCGAACGCATCGAGCGGGTCGAGATCGGTCAGGTCAATCATCAGATGGAACGGGTGCGGCTCGACCGTCGCGGCCTCGAACGGGACACCTCGCTGACGGAGGAACAGCGCGCGCAGCGCCACCAGGAACTCGACGAGGAACAGGCAGCCCTGGACGCCGAATACGCCGAGCTGGAATCCGAACGCAACGCCCTGCGCGAAGAAGTCGCCCGTTACGCCATCGTGCTGGAGACTGCCGATGGCCAGCGCACCACCATCGCGCTGTCGCAAATCGTGAATGCCTGGTGGCCGAACGACATGAGCACGGCCGCCAAGCTGCGCCACTACGTCGGCAGCTTCCGGGACTTCATGACCGGCTACCCGCGCGAGGCGAATACCGAGGGCGGCATCCTCCCGGCGATCTTCGGCACCGTGCTGATGGTGATCCTGATGTCGATCGTGGTGACCCCGTTCGGCGTGCTCGCCGCGATCTACCTGCGCGAATACGCGAAACAGGGCCCGCTGGTGCGCATCATCCGCATCTCGGTGAACAACCTGGCGGGGGTACCGTCGATCGTGTTCGGGGTGTTCGGCCTGGGCTTCTTCGTGTACCTGATCGGCGGCAACATCGACCAGATCTTCTTCCAGGATGCCCTGCCCTCGCCCACGTTCGGTTCGCCGGCGATCATCTGGGCATCGCTGACGCTCGCCCTGCTGACCCTGCCGGTGGTGATCGTCTCTACCGAGGAGGGCCTGACACGGATCGGCAGCAGCGTACGCCACGGTTCCCTGTCGCTGGGCGCCACCAAGGCCGAGACCCTGTGGCGGCTGATCGTGCCGCTGTCCGCGCCGGCCATGATGACCGGCCTGATTCTTGCGGTGGCGCGCGCCGCAGGCGAGGTCGCACCGCTGATGCTGGTGGGCGTGGTCAAGCTCGCGCCCAACCTGCCGGTGGACGGCACCTTCCCCTATCTGCACCTGGACCGTGCGTTCATGCACCTCGGCTACCACATCTACGACGTGGGCTTCAAAAGCCCGAACGTCGAGGCCGGCCGGCCGCTGGTGTACGCCACGGCCCTGATCCTGGTGCTGCTGATCGTCGTCCTTAACCTGACCGCCATCTCCATCCGCAACCATCTGCGCGAGAAGTACCGTGCGGAAAGCGACTGAGACAGGCCATGTTCAACGTCTCTCTCAGGCACCGTCATTGCGAGGCCCCGCAGGGGCCGCGGCAACCTCGAGACGCAACCCCGACGTTCGCTCCAGTCGCCTGCGGCGTCCGCCACAGAGATCGCCACGCGCCTGCGGCGCTCGCGATGACGGTGCTTTTCCGGACCGCCGCCGCACGCTTCGCGCCGACGCGATGTGTCGAACCCCATTCCCCACGGAGTACCCGAAATGAGTGACACCCGGACCCACGCCGTCAATCCGGCCCAGCAGCAGGCCCCGCGGGGCCTGAACATCGATCGCGAAGACATCTGCCTGACCGCAGAGGACCTGAAGCTGTACTACGGCGACGACCAGGCGCTCAAGGGTATCGACATCCGCATCCCCAAGAACCGGATCACCGCCTTTATCGGCCCTTCCGGCTGCGGCAAGTCCACCTTCCTGCGCTGCTTCAACCGCATGAACGACCTGATCGACGCCGCCCGCATCGAGGGCACCATCCGCCTCGACGGCGAGGACATCTACGGTGCCAACGTGGACGTACCCGAGCTGCGCCGCCGGGTCGGCATGGTGTTCCAGAAGCCCAATCCCTTCCCCAAGTCGATCTACGAGAACGTGGCCTACGGCCTGCGCCTGCAGGGCGTGAAGAATCGGCGCCGCCTCGACGACGTGGTGGAAAAGTCCCTGCGCCGCGCGGCCCTGTGGGACGAGGTCAAGGACCGCCTGCACGAGAACGCCTTCGGCCTGTCCGGCGGCCAGCAGCAGCGCCTGGTGATCGCCCGGGCGATCGCCATCGACCCCGAGGTGCTGCTGCTGGACGAGCCCTGCTCCGCACTGGACCCGCTGGCCACGCTCAAGATCGAGGAACTGATGATCGAGCTGAAGAAGGACTACACGCTGGTCATCGTCACCCACAACATGCAGCAGGCCGCGCGCGTATCCGACTACACCGCCTTCATGTACATGGGCGAACTGATCGAATACGCCGACACCGACACCCTGTTCACCTCGCCCGCGAATAAGCAGACCGAGGACTACATCACCGGCCGCTTCGGCTGAGGAGCCCCCACGCCATGGACAAGAGTTTCTTCAAGCAGCACATCTCCCAGCAGTTCAACGAGGAGCTGGAAGACATCATCAAGCGCGTGATGGAAATGGGCGGACTGGTGGAACAGCAGCTTGCCGATGCGGTGAACGCCATGGTCGAAGGCGACACCGAACAGGCCGAGACCGTGATCACCACCGACTACCGCATCAACGCGCTGGAGGTCGAGATCGACGAGCAGTGCACCCACATCCTCGCTCGGCGCCAGCCCACCGCCTCCGACCTGCGTCTGGTGATCGCGGTGATCAAGACCATCACCGATCTCGAACGCATGGGTGACGAGGCCGAGCGCATCGGCCGCATGGGCCTGCATCTGCTCGAAGCCGACCGCCAGACCGCCCCGATGAGCGATCTCGCGGAAATGGGCGAACACGTGCGCCACATGACCCGTGGCGCGCTGGACGCCTTCGCCCGCATGGACACCGAGCAGGCGGTGCGGGTCGCCCAGCAGGACATTCAGATCGACAGTCTGTACGAATCCGTCACCCACAAGCTGATGAAACAGATGACCGCCGCCCCCGACGCCGTCCCCCGCCTGATGGACATCGTCTGGGCCACCCGCTCCCTGGAACGCATCGGCGACCGCGCCCGCAACATCTGCGAATACGTCGTCTACTTCGTCAAGGGCAAGAACGTGCGCCACACCAGCTACGAACAGATGGCGGCCGAGGCCACCGGGGATCGGCGCTGACCGATTCCGGGCCGACGCTCAGTCGCGCCCGCCTCGGCCGATCAGGTTGAGGAATTCGCGCCGGGTGCGCGAATCCTCGCGGAAGGCGCCGAGCATGACCGAGGTGGCCATGGAGGAGTGCTGCTTTTCCACGCCGCGCATGGTCATGCACATGTGCCGGGCATCCACCACCACGCCCACCCCCTTGGCCTGGGTCACCTGCTGCAGGGCCTCGGCGATCTGACGCGTCAGGTTTTCCTGGATCTGCAGGCGGGCGGCGAACATGTCGACGATGCGTGCGATCTTGGACAGGCCGATCACCTTGCCGTCCGGCAGGTAGGCCACGTGCACCTTGCCGATGATCGGCAGCACGTGGTGCTCGCACAGCGAATACAGCTCGATGTCGCGCAGCAGGACCATCTCGTCGTTGTCTGAGGTGAACAGTGCCCCGTTGACGATGGTGTCCAGGTCCTGTTCGTAGCCGCGGGTGAGGTACTGCAATGCCTTCGCGGCACGCAGCGGGGTGTCCTTCAGGCCCTCGCGTTCCGGGTCCTCGCCGAGCCCGACCAGGATCTCGCGGTAGTGCCCGGCCAGTTCGCTGGCCGGCGTGCGGTTATCGGATTCCTTGTCATTGTGCGAGTCGCTGTGCGAAGCGGCATCCATCATGTTCTCCTTGGATCAGAGCGGATCGGATCAACCGACCGTGACCGCCCCCAGGCCCGCGGCCAGGGAGAGGATCGCGCCGGTGGTCAGCACCATGCGCAGGGTCAGATAGCCCGGCGCCAGTCGCCGGTCACGCAGGCTCAGCCGGTCCACCCACAACACGCCCAGGAACAGGACCGCCAGGGTCATGATCGCTTCGGGCAACGGTTGCAGGACCGCCAGCCAGGCCAGCACGGGCGGGATGACCGCCCAGGCAGGGCCCGAAAGCGGCCCCACGCGATGGGAACGGTCCGCCAGGTGGATGCCCCAGTGGATCGCCCCCAGAAACGCCAGAATGACCGCACCATATAGCGCCAGCGCGTTGAGTGCGAAAGCCTGCCATTCCGGATGGGCGATCCATGCCCCTGCTCCGAAGAACACGAACGGGATCAGTCCGCCGGCGCCCAGCACCATCAGGACCGGGTCCCGCGCGTCGGTCCGAGGCGTGTCCGGCGTGGCATCACCAAGCCAGGCGCGCAGTTCGGGCACCCCGCCCAGGGCGCCTTCCCGCGTGACCACCAGGGGCAGCATGCGCATGCCGGTGGCCTGCTGCAACTGGTGGAACGCTGCGCGGTTCCCGGCCGACCCCATGCCCCATTCCAGGCGGGTCCACTCGCCGGGCCGCTGCTGGTCCAGCAGGGCCTCCGCTTCGCGGGTGTCGCTGAGACCGGAGGTCACCAGCACGATCGGGTATTCCTCCAGTGCGCGGCGCACCGGTTCGGGCCAGTCAGGGTTGGTCTCCGCCATGCTCGTCTCCTTCGGCGTCATTTACAGCAATTGTACAGGTATTGTATAAGATAGATATCTACCCCGGCCGCTGGAGAGCCCGGACATGCAAAGACAGCGCATCGCCGTCATCGGCGGCGGTATTGCCGGACTCGCCTCGGCCTGGATCCTGCAGCAGCGCCACGATGTTCGGCTGTTCGAACAGGCGCCGCAACTCGGGGGCCATGCGCATACCGTGGATGTGGCCGACCCCGAGGGGCCGACCGCCATCGACACCGGGTTCGTGGTCTATAACCAACGCAACTATCCCCTGCTCACCCGCCTGTTCGCGGAGCTGGCCGTCGAGACCCGTCCCACGGACATGAGCTTTGCCTGTTCGCAACAACCCGCCGGCCTCGAATATGCCGGCAACGACCTGAACACGCTGTTCGCCCAGCGCACCAATCTGTGGCGTCCGCGGTTCTTGCGCATGGTCGCCGATATCCTGCGCTTCAACCGCCTGGGCCACGAACTCAATGCAAGGCAGGAGATGCCGGAGGGCACGCTGGGCGAGTTTCTGGCCCGTCATCGCCTGGGCCGCGGCTTCACCGAGGACTATCTGCTGCCGATGGGCGCGGCCATCTGGTCGTGTCCCCCGGCGCGCATCCGCGAATTCCCGGCGGCCAGCTTCCTGCGCTTCTTCCTCAATCATGGTCTGCTGGATCTGCGCGATCGCCCGCAGTGGCGCACGGTGGTCGGCGGTTCGCGCAGCTACGTCCGGCGTCTGGCGCAGCGTCTGGTTCCGGGCTCGGTGTCGCACGGCGCGGTATCCGCCGTGGAGGCGCGCGCCTCGCAGTGGCGGGTGCACGGACCCGGCGAACCCGAGGAGTTCGACCGCGTGGTGTTCGCCTGCCACGCGGGCGATGCCCGCCGGCTGCTGGACGGCGGCCCCGAAGCCACCCGCGCCCGCCTGGCCGCCTGCCAGTTTCAGGAAAACCGCGCGCTGCTGCATACCGACGCCCGGTTGATGCCGCGCTCCCGCCGCGTCTGGTCTTCGTGGAACTACCTCTCGCGCGCACGCGCAACCGGCGAACGCGGCGTCTCCGTATCCTACTGGATGAACGAACTGCACCGGCTGCAGCGTCGCGAGAACTACATCGTGAGCCTCAACCCCCTGCACGACCCGCATCCTTCGCTGACCCTGGGCGAGTTCCTGTGGGAACACCCGGTGATGGACGCCCCGGCCGAGCGGGCGCGTGCCGCACTGGCCGAACACCAGGGCGAGGACGGCCTGTATTTCGCCGGGGCGTGGATGGGCGACGGTTTTCACGAGGACGGCCTGCGTTCGGCACAGAGCGTGGGGCGCGCACTGGGAGTGGAAATGCCCTGGGCGGCGGGTTCCGAACCCCTGGCTGCTCCCCGGGCGGACACCGGGTGGCCTGCGGGAACCTCCGTTCCCGCCGTGACGGGACAAACCTGATGGATGCCGCCCTGCTTCCCGGCCATGTCATGCACCGTCGCCTGCACGGGCCGGACTACCGTTTTCGCTACCGGGTGGTGAGCGCGCTGTTCGACATCGACCGGATCGAAGATCTGGCGCGCAACCGCCGCTGGTTCTCGCTGGATCGCTTCAATCTGTTCAGCCTGCATACCCGGGACCACGGCCGCCGCGATGGCACGCCCTGGCGGCCGTGGGTCGAGGCCCGGCTGCGCGAGGGCGGACTGGAGCCGGATGGCGGCGCGATCCTTCTGCAGGCCACGCCCCGGGTCCTCGGCCATGCCTTCAACCCCCTGAGCATCTGGTACTGCCATCACATCGACGGGCGTCTGCAGGCCGTTTTGCTGGAAGTCCGCAACACCTTCGGCCAGCATCACCATTATCTGCTGCCGGCCGGAGACAGCGCGGGGGGCATGCTGCGCGGGGAGAAGGACAAGGTGTTTCACGTCTCGCCGTTCATCGATATGGACGCACGCTACGCGTTCGCCGTGACCGCGCCCGAACTGCGCGAAGGCAGCTCGATGCGCGTGGCGATCCGCGAATACCAGGACGACCGGCTGCTGCTGGTCGCCACCCAGAACGGGCATGTCCGTCCGATGACCGACGCCGCCCTGCTGCTCCAGTGGGCCCGCATGCCCTGGATGACCCTCCAGGTCCTGTTCCTGATCCACTGGCAGGCCCTGAAGATCTGGTGGCGCGGCGGGCGCTATCACCCGCGCCCCGACCCGCCCGAAAAGGAGATGAGCTGATGGAACTGCAACGCAGCGAACGGCTTCCTGCCATGTCCCGGTCCGCGGCGAGCCGGGCCCTGGACCTGCTGGCGCGGCGTATCCATGGACTGGACCACGGTCACCTGACCCTGATCGGTCCGCATGGCGAACGCCGCGAGATCGCCGGGCAGGGCCCGGGCAGCGAGGCGGTCTGGCACCTGCGGCGGCCGTGGGCCACGCTTGTGCGACTGGCCCGCCACGGCGACATCGGCTTCGCCGAGGGGTTCATCAACGGCGAATGGACCACGCCCGATCTGCATGCCCTGCTGCGTCTGGCGATGGAGAACGAGCACCGGCTCGGCCGCGTGTACCAGCGCCCCGCCTGGCAACGCGGAGTGGATGCCCTGCGCCACTGGCTGCGGCGCAACTCGCGCCGGGGCAGCCGCGCCAATATCCGTTTCCATTACGATCTCGGCAACGACTTCTACCGCCTGTGGCTGGATCGCGGCATGGGCTACTCCGCCGCGCTGTTCTGTCGCGGCGACGAATCCCTGGAGCGCGCCCAGGAGCAGAAATACGAACGGCTGCTGACGCGCCTGGCTCCGGAACCCGGCGCCCACATCCTCGAGATCGGCTGTGGCTGGGGCGGCTTTGCGGAGTTCGCTGCCCGGCGCGGCTACCGGGTAACCGGCGTCACCCTGTCCGACGAGCAGCTGGAGTACGCCCGCGAGCGGATCCGGCAGGCGGGGCTGGCGGACCGGGTCGACCTGCGTCTGCAGGACTACCGCGAACTGAACGAGACCTTCGACCACGTCGTGTCCATCGAGATGTTCGAGGCCGTCGGCGAACGCTGGTGGTCCACCTGGTTCGAGCAGGTGCACCGCTGCCTGCGGCCCGGCGGGCGCGCCGCGGTTCAGGTTATTACCATCGAGGAAGCCGCGTTCGAGTATTACCGCCACAACGCGGACTTCATCCAGCTGTACGTGTTTCCCGGCGGCATGCTCCCGACCCCGGCGCGCTTCGGCGACGCGGCGGCCGCGGCCGGCCTTCAGGTCACCGAGCGCGCGTTCTTCGGTGCCGACTACGCCCGCACCCTGATGCACTGGTACCGTGAGGTCATGCGCACCCGGGGGGCCATCGAGGCCCTCGGTTACTCGCCGGCGTTTCTACGCATGTGGCGTTACTACCTGGCGTACTGCGAAATCGGTTTCAGCTCCGCTCGGGTCGACCTGATGCAGACCGTCATGGAACGCCCGGAACGCGGACTGCCTCACGGGCAGGAAACGCGAGTCTGAACTAGACTCTTCTGTCCGGCGTGGCCTTGGGTAACCGGCCACGAGGAGGAGGTGGTTATGTCCCAGCGCATCAACTTTCGGGAGGCCAGCTGGCCTGCCGACCGGGAGGCACTCTCCCTGATCCGCCGCGAAGTCTTCGTGGAGGAACAGCAGGTGCCCGAAGACCTTGAATTCGACGGCCTCGACGCCGGAGCCCTGCACTGGCTGGCGGAGGAACCGGGAGGCGAACCCATCGGCACCCTGCGCCTGTTGCCCAGCGGCCAGATCGGACGCATGGCCGTGCGCCAGCCCTGGCGTGGCCACGGAATCGGCTCGCATCTGCTCGAGTGCGCCCTGAGTGCAGCAATCCGGCATGGCTGGCGCGAGGTCTGGCTGAATGCCCAGGCGACTCGCCTGGGATTCTATGCCCGTCACGATTTCTTTATCATCAGTGACACGTTCGAGGATGCGGGCATCCCCCACCGGCGCATGCTGCGACGCATCCGGAATTCCATGGCCCGCGCCGGATAAGACGGGCCGGATAACAAAGGTGAAGGCATGAGCACGGAAGGCGGCGAAGTCGAGGAAACCACGGAAGACCCGCGCGGGCAGGCCCGCGAAATGCTGCGGGAGATGAGCGAAAACGCGGGGCGGATCCTGTGGCTCCACGCCCCCGTTACGCTGCTGGAAGAAGTCGCGGACGACGGTCTGCCCGGCGCCCTCGCGCGCATGGCCCAGCGCCACCGCTCCACCGACATTCGCCTGCTGGTGGACGACGACCTGGCACTGAAGGACCGTCTGCCCGAACTGGTCGGCACGCTCAAGCGCCTGACCACCGCGGCCTCCGTGCGGGTGCTGGAACCCGACGAAAACGCACCGCTGGTGATGACGGTCATCGCCGATCAGTCCGGCTGGATGCAGTTCACGCGTTCGGGCAGCCAGCGCATCCTGCGGGGTGAAACCGATCATCGAGGCCGGACCCGGCGCCGCGCCGAGGAATTCGAAGCGAGCTGGGAAGCCGGCCGGGATTCGGACGAACTGCGACGTGTCCATCTCTGATCGACGCCGACGGTTCCTGCGGGCGAGCGCGGCCGCCTGCCTCCTCGCCCTGCCTTTCCGTTCCACGGCTCGCGACGCGGCCGACCGTGTCACGGTCATCGACTTGCAGAATCGCCGGGCCGAAGCCGTGGTGAACGATCTGCGCCAACTGTTCCCCGGCGCCACCCTGCAGCCGGATGGCTTCCGCCTGCTGGTGCGGGCGCCGGCGCACGAGATCGAGGAGATCCGCCAGATGGTGGCGGAGCTCGACCATGCGTCCCCCGATCTGGTCCTGCGCGTGCGCCGCCACCGCGACCACGACGACGACACCGCCGGCCGCATCCGACGCTTTACCACCCGACGTGACGAGGACCGCGAGCAGTTCCTGCGGCTGCGCGACGGCGGACGCGCCATTCTGATGGTCGGCGAGACGCTGCCCGCCGGTTACCGCCTGTTTGCCGGCCGTGCCGGCGTGGCCATCGAACCCATCTATCGTGACACGGCGCGCGGCTTCGCCGTGGAACCCCGCATGCAACCCGATGGCCGCGTGCGCGTGGCGATTACCCATCTCCATCAGACACCCCTGCAACGCGGCACCGAGCACGAACGGGTCGCAACGGAGATCACCCTGGAGCCCGGGAGCTGGCACGATTTCGCCGGCATCCGTTCGCGGCTGGAAAGCGAAGCCCGCGACGTTCACCCGCCCGTTCGCCGCCGCACCACCCGCGCCCGGGATGACGTATCGCTGGAGATCCGGGTGGACCCGACGGAGGACACCACGACCCCCGGGTTACGCTGAAGTCGCGTCCGGCCCGGGCACGGTTCGCGCCCCCAACCAGAAAGGCCCGCCGCTGCAGCGACGGGCCCCGGTATGTCTTCGTTCGGCACGGGCCGACCCGGCGGCGTACACCGCCGGGTGCCCCCGCCTGCCGATCAGTCAGCGCGGAAGCTGTCGTGGCAGGCCTTGCAGGACTGGCCGATCTCACCGGCCTGACGGCGCAGCTGCATTTCATCGGCCCCTTCATCAATCAGGGCCGTCATGCGCGAAACCTCTTCTTCGAAGTCCGCGATCTTCTGTTCCCAGGTCTCCTGATCTTCCCAGACCTCCATCATGGCGTCGGTTTCACCGAGATCGGAGCCCTCGGTAAAGCCCTGCCACGGCATGTCGGCCAGGCGCGCCAGCTGATCGGCACGCTCCAGGAACATCTCCTCGTTGAACGGGATCTCGCCCTGGGCCATGCCCGCCATCGGGCCGAAATTCCAGCTGAAGGCCTTGAACACGCCCTGGCGATACTCGATCGCGTCCTCGGGATCGACCGCCTGAGCGGCACCGGTCATCATCATCGCACCCAGCAGGGCCACGGGAAGACTGCGCAGAAAGAGCTTCTTCATGTTGTGATTCTCCTTTTCGGGCAGAATGAAAGCTGCACGATTAAAATTCCCCTTCATTTTACACCTGCTTGAGGTTCGGAAAAGCGACGCTCGACGCAAAACTCCGACAATAACGTTCGATGAATTCGAAAGCTCGACCCGCCGCCGTACCCGATCATTCGATCGAATGCATCACGTTCGATCTGGACGACACCCTCTGGCCGGTGATGCCGGTCATCCGTCATGCCGAAGACCGTTTCTACGCCTGGCTGCGCGAACGCGCGCCCGCAGTCTGCGCCCGCTTCGAACCCGAGGAGCTGGTGGCCGACCGCGCGGGCTTCATGCGTGCCGCACCCGAGGAAGAGCGCCACGACCTTACCCGCCTGCGCAAGCGATGGCTGCGCGGTCTTGCACAACGCTGCCAGGTCTGTCCGGACACCCTCGAGGAGGAAGGCTTCGCGGTCTTCTGGCATGCCCGCAACGAGGTGACCCCGTTCCCCGAGGCCGACGCGGTGCTCGCCCGCCTGCATGGCCGATTCACCCTCGGCGCCATCAGCAACGGCAACGCCGACGTGTTCCGCACGCCCCTGGGCCGTTATTTCGATTTCGCCGTTCCCGCGGCCGAAGCGGGCGCCGCCAAACCGCATCCGCGAATCTTCGAACACGCGCGCCGGCGTGCCGGCGTACCGGCACCGGCCATCCTCCATGTCGGCGACGACCCCGTGGCGGACATCCTCGGGGCGCTGGATGCGGGTCTCAACGCCGCCTGGTACAACCCCGACGCCCTGCCCTGGGAACACCCGGTTCCCGCCCCGCCGCGTCTGGGCCGTCTCGGGCAGCTCCCGCGCATACTCGGCTTGCACGACTGAATCCCGACCCGCGGCAATTTCAGGCCGGGCGCGGGAGCCGGTGCAGCGTCGCGTAGAGCACCGGCACCACGCCCAGGATCAGCACCGTGCCGGCGGCAAGGCCGCTCATCACGGCGATGGCCAGCGGCGCCCAGAACGGTCCGGACAGCGCCAGCGGGATCATGCCGAGGATGGTGGTCAGGGCGGTCAGGAGCACCGGGCGGAAACGATTGACCGCGGCCTCGATCAGGGCCTCCAGGGGTTCCAGTCCGCGGCGGCGTTCCAATTCGGCCTGCTCCACCAGCACAATCGCATTGCGCAGAAGGATTCCGCCCAGGCTCATCGCCCCCAGCAGGGCGATGAAACCGAACGGCTGCCGGAACAGCAGCAGACCCGCGACCACGCCCACCACCGCCAGCGGGACGCTGAGCGCCACCACGAGGGTGTTGCGGAAGCTGTTGAACTGCCAGAGCAGTAACACCACCATCAGCCCCAGGACGATGGGCACCGGCGCCAGCACACTGGCCCGGGCATCGGCGGCCGCCTCGAACTCGCCGCCCCATTCGCGCTCCACTCGCCCCGCATTCCCGGTGCCCTGCAGCAAGGTGTCGATCACCGGGTCGGCCTCGCGCACGAAACCGCTGGCGGTGGCACCGGGGGCAAGGTCCGCCTGCAGGGTCACGGTGGGGCGCCGGTCATGGCGCCAGATCACCGCCTCGTCGAACACGGGCTCCACCTCGGCTACCTGGCCCAGTGGCACCGCCGCCCCGCCGTCGCGCGGCCAGATCTCCAGGGTGTGCAGCTGTGCCAGATCCCGGCGTTCGTCCTCCGGGAAGCGCCACAGCACCGGCAGGGCCTGATCGCCATCGCGAAAGACCCCGATCGGCATGCCGCTGACTCCGGCCTCCAGGGTCTCGGCCACCTCGGCGCTGGACAGCCCGGCCGCTCGTACCCGGTCCTGATCCACCTGTACGTCCAGCGTCAGTGTGCGTTCGCGCCAGTCATGCCGGGGCCGTTCCAGGTCGGGGTGACCTTCCATCCATTCCAGCACGCGGTCGGCGGTGGCGCGCAGTTCGGCCCGGTCCTGCGGCCCGGACAGCCGCAGCTCCACCGGATAGCGCACGGGTTCCCCCAGCTGCATCGGCCGCACGCGCGGGTCGGCTCCGGGGAAGCGCCCCTCCATCCATTCGCGGGTCTCCGCGATGATGTCATGCAGTCGATCCACGTCTTCGACCTGCACCAGGATCTGGGCCAGCGCCGGATTGGGAAGCTCGGGCATCATCGGCAGATAGAACCGCGGCGACCCCTCGCCGATGAAGGCCGTGTAGCTTTCCACCTCGGGGTGCTGCGACAGCCAGGATTCCAGCCGCGCCACATCGGCTGCGGTGGTCTCGATGCGCGTCCCTTCTCCCCGCCAGTGATCGATCATGAACTGCGCCCGGTCGGCCGGCGGGAAGAAGATCTGCGGTACCAGCGCAAAGGACGCGACCGCGACCAGCATCAGGCCGACCACCGACGCCAGGGTCCGACGGCGATGGCGCAGCATGGCCGTGAGCGCCCGGCGATAGAGCGCGAGCAGCTGCGTGCCGATTCCGGGCGTCTCCGTGCCGGTCGGGTCGCCATTCACCGGACCCGGCAACCAGCGCCACGCCAGCAGGGCCGTCAGGGTTACCGCCAGCAGCCACGACAGGCCCAGCGCGATCGCCACCACCCAGAACAGCGAGCGGGTGAACTCGCCCACCAGGGTCGGCGTCATGCTGATCGGCGAGAACGCCAGCGCTGCGATCAGGGTCCCGATCAGCAGCGGCCCGCCGGTCTCGCTGACCGCCTCGCGCGCCGCCTGCAGTCGCTCGGTGCCGCGCCGGATGCGGGTCATCATCAGCTCGGCGACGACGATCGCGTTGTCCACCAGCATCCCCAGCACCACGATCAGGGCCCCCAGCGAGACCCGGTGCAGTTCGATGCCGGCCACCCACATCACGAAAAAGGTCGCCAGGATGGTCAGCGGCACGCCCATGCCGACGATCAGGCCGGTACGCCACCCGAGCGCTACCAGCAGCACCCCCAGCACGATGACCACCGCGGTCGCCAGATTGCCGCCGAAATCCAGGATCGCCGCGCGCACGGTCTCCGGCTGGAAGTTGACCGTGTCGATGTCGATCCCCACCGGGCGATCCCCGCGCAACGCCTCGATGCGCTCCAGGACGTCGTCACCCAGGGCGACCACGTTGGTCCCTTCGGTCGGGCTCACCCCCAGCGCGACCGCCGGCTGGCCGTTGTAGCGCAGCATGCGTTCCGGCGGCTCGGCGTCACCGCGGTGCACTTCGGCCACATCGCGCAGCTGGAAACGCTCGCCGGTCTCGGGGTTGTGAATGGCCAGGTGGCGAACGTCGTCCACCGATTCGAACACCCCGGAGACGAACAGCCGTACGCGGTCCTCCTCCAGTTCGATCGCCCCGCCGGGCGCCACCACGTTCTGGCGCTCCAGGGCCTGGATGATCACCCCCGGATGCAGATCCAGTGCGGCCAGACGGGAACGCCGGGTCTCGACGAAGATCCGCTCGCCGCGATCGCCGAACAGCTCCGCCCGCGCCACCCCGGGCAGGCGCAGCAGTTCACGGCGCAGTTCATCGGCGTAGTCGTGCAGCTCGCGGTGGCTGTAGCCCTCGCCGTGGATCGCCAGCAGGGTACCGAAGACATCCCCGTAGTCGTCGTCCACCAGTGGACCGCGGATCCCCTCCGGAAGATCCGGCACCGCCGCGCGCACGGTGCGTTCCAGCTCGTCCCAGACCTGGCGCTGAGCCTGATCCCCCAGAGCCTCGTCGACGTGGACGAAGATCACCGACTCGCCATGGCGGCTCACCGACTCCAGTTCGTCCAGCTCGTCGAGCTGCTGGATATGGCGCTCCAGGACCTCGGTGACCTCCTCCTCCACCCGCGTGGCTCGAGCACCGGGATACCCGGTCTGCACCAGCGCGGTCGGCACGGTGAACTCGGGATCCTCGAGCTTGCCCATGTCGATGAAGGCCCAGGTCCCGCCGAGGACCAGCAGGGCCGTCAGGAACACTACCAGCCGGGCCCGCTGGATGGCCCAGGTCGCGGCGTTGAACCCGGACCCGGCGTTGTCGCCGCCGGGCGGGTTCACGAACGGTTGTCCCCGGCCCCGGCGTCGCGTTCCGAAGCCGGGGCCTCGTCATTGAACCGACGGGTACGCTGGCCCTCGCGCAGCCGACCGGCACCCGCGGAGACGACCTCGTCACCCGGTTCCAGATCACCCTGCACGCGCACCCCGCGACCATCCGCGCCAAGCACTTCCACCTGGCGCGGGGCGACGCGGCCGTCCTCCGGGTCCCGCACCCACACCGCGTAGCCCTCCGCGTGTTCCACCAGAGCGGACGGCGGCAGCACCACGCCGACACCGGGTTCGGGGCGCGCCCGGAAGGCGACCTCGGCGGTCATCCCCGGCAGGACCCGGTCGGGGTCAAGCGCCGTCGCGGGCAGGGTCAGAGGGTCGGGGGTCTCCAGACGCACCTTGACCGGATAGGTCTGCCGTCCCGGCAGCACGTCCACCCCGACCGACCGGATGCTGGCGGAGAAACGCGCGTCGTCCAGTGCCGGAATGCGTACCTCCACCGCCTCCAGCCGGTCCCGCCAGGCCAGCAGCCCCTCGGGAATACCGACCTCGATCTCGATGGATTCCAGATCCTCGAACAGGACCACCGGGTGATGAGCCTGCACCGGTTCATGCGGTTCCAGATCGCGTTCGGCGACGTAACCGGTGAACGGGGCTCTGAGTTCGCTGTCTTCCAGTGCGTCGCGCGCCTGCTCCAGCTGCGCCTCGATGCGCCGGATCCGGCCCCGGGCGGCCTCGCGCTCCTCCTCGCGGCCGCCGGCCCGCGCGATGGTCAGCGCCTCCTGCGCCGAACGCCGGTCCGCCGCGGCCTCGCGCAGAGCCCGGCGGGCGCGGTCATATTCCGACTGACTCACATGACCGTCGTCGCGCATGCGCGCCACCCGGCGGTATTCGGACTCGGCCTGTTCCTCGCGGGCCCCGGCCGCCTCCAGCCGCGCCTCCAGCTGGCGCCGTTCTTCCTCGCGTGCGCCGCGCTCCAGCATCAGCTGCTCCGCGCGGGCCTCCACCAGACCGCCCTCCAGTTCACGCACCCGGCGCTGGAAGTCGCGCGGGTCCAGACGCGCCAGGAGGTCGCCCTCGTCCACGCGTTCGCCGCGCTCCACCGCGACCGACTCAACCACCCCTCCGACGCGAAACGCCAGCCAGGCACGTTCCGCCGCCTGGGTACGCCCGGAGAAGCGGCGCTCGATGAGAGTGTCCCGCTCGCTCACGGTGACCAGCTTGACGGGCCGTTCGGGTGCGGGCGGCTCCGACGGCCCCTCGCCACATCCGGTCAACACCAGCGCCAGTATCAGGACACCCGCGGCGTAACCCGCCGTCCGGCGATGCGGCCACCCGCCGGTCATGATCCCCGCCCCTGCGCCAGCGCGGCTTCCACGCGTTCTACATCGCTCGGGGTGTCGACACCGGGCGGATGCGCCTCCGCGCGCAGCCCCACCCGGATATGCGCGCCCATCGCCAGGGCTCGCAGCTGCTCCAGCTGCTCGAGGCGTTCGAGGCGCGCAGGCGGGGTCGCACTCATGCGCCGCAGGAACCCGGCGCGATACGCGTACAGTCCGAGGTGACGCACGGCCGCCGACGTGTCGGGGGCGCGGCCGGCGCGCGCGGCCTCGCGGTCGAAGGGAATGGGCGCACGGGAAAAATACAGCGCCCGCCCGTGGTCGTCGGTCACCAGCTTGACCTGGTTCGGATCGTGCAGATCCGCCACACTGCCCAGCGGCACCCCGAAGGTCGCCATCCCGGCCTCCGGCGATTCCGCCAGCAGGGCCGCCAGCTCGTCGAGGACCCCGCCGGGCGTCAGGGGTTCGTCCCCCTGCAGGTTCACCACCAGGGATTCGTCACCCCAGCCCTCCGTCGCAGCCACGGCGGCGATGCGGTCGGTGCCCGACGGGAGGTCCGCGGCGGTCAACACCGCCTCCGCGCCCGCCTCGCGGGCTGCGGCAAGCACCCGTTCATCGTCGGCCGCCACGATTACGCGGGAGGCACGACTCTCCCGCGCACGTGCGACGACATGCGCGATCAGCGGACGGCCCGCGACCGGCACCAGCGGCTTCTCCGGCAGACGGCTGGAGGCCAGCCGCGCCGGAATGACGACGACGAAGGGTTCCACGGCGCCCTCAGACGTCGCGCCAGCGTTCCTTTTCCTCGTCCGACAGGTGCCGGGCCTCGTCCACCAGCATCACCGGGATCTCGTCCCGGATCGGGTACGCCAGACCGGCCTGCACCGAGATCAGCTCCTGATTCTCGCGGTCGTATTTCAGCGGGCCCTTGGTCTCCGGGCATACGAGGATGTCGAGAAGGCGGTTGTCCATGTTGTACTTACCCCAGATGGCGGAGCCGGATGCTGGTCCTGAGACGCTGCAGCAGGGCCGGCTCGAAAGTGGCTGGAAGGCTGGCCGCCACGGGCCAGTACCAGTGGCGGGATTGCGCGAACGACCGGCATTTTACGGCATCCTTCTCGGTCATCAGAACCGGCAGGTCGTCATCAAACGCCAGATCGCGCGCGCGAAAACGATGATGGTCCGGAAACGGGTGCCGGATCACGTAGATGCCGCGCTGCTCCAGCATGGAAAAAAAACGTTCCGGGTCGGCGATGCCGGCGACCGCGTGGACCTCCTGCCCGCCCAGAAGCCTCGGGCGCATGGTCTCGTCACTGCCGTCCACCCGCCGCAGGCGCGAGGCCGGGACCAGGTGCATCGGGATTTCGTCGGCGCCGGCCTCGCCACCGGTCCGCACGACGAAATCGGCCCGCGCACGTGCCGCCTTCGGCTCGCGCAGCGGGCCGGCCGGCAGGCACAGGCCGTTGCCGAGGCCCCGTCGCCCGTCCACCATCAACACGGTCAGATCCCGTGGCAGTCGATGGTGCTGCATGCCGTCATCGGCGATCACCACGTCCGCGCCGCGGTCGGCCAGCGCGCGTGCGCCACGCACGCGATCGCGGTCCACCTGGACCGGCAGCCGGGTCCGTCGGGCCAGCAGCACGGGCTCGTCCCCGACCTCGGCCGGATCCGAATCCGGATGCACCGCCTGCCCCGCCTCGCCACGCCGGCCATAGCCGCGGGACACGATGCCCGGACGATATCCCGCCTCCGTCAGACGCCGCGCCAGCCAGTCGGTCATCGGGGTCTTGCCGCTGCCGCCAACCGTCAGATTCCCGACCACTATCACGGCCTTCAATGGCAGTCGGGTATTCCGGCGGATCTCTTCCAGGCGCATGCGGTTGTATTCCGCAAGACCGGCATAGACCAGCGAAAGGGGATACAACGTCGCGGCCACCGGGCCGCGCTGGCTCCAGTGCCGCCACCACCATCGACTCAGCCAGGCGGTATTCATGCGTGGCCTCCGTTCCCCGGCAACGGGCTCACCAGTCCCAGACCTCGGCCAGCAGCGTCTCGAAATGGTCATCCACCCGCCGTCGCTCGCCCCAGAACCGGCGGCGGGCGGCATCCCCCAGCTGACGGCGGACGGCGGCATCGTCGCGCAACGCGGTCCAGCGGGCCAGCACCGCCTGCGGATCGGCGTGCACCTCCACCGGCAATTCCAGGGTCCCTTCGCGCCCGAGGCTGACCGCGGTCCCGCCCGCAAGCGCCTGCCACAACACCCGCGATCCCGGGGCATCCAGATGCACCGCCTGCGTCGCGCTGGCCGCCGCGGCGAACCAGCGCGGGTCGTCCAGCTGCACGACATTCCCGGGGGCGAGCGCATTGCGATCCCATTCGCTCACCCGCAGTGAACGCCCCGGCAGCGGGTGACCGGGATCCTCTTCCAGACTGGCCAGCAGGATATCCTCCTCCCCGAAACCGGAGGCCTCCCAGGCGGCGCGCCAGTCCGGCCAGCCGGCCGCAGTGCCGTGCCACCACCACAGCCGGCGTACCTCGCCACCCACCAGCGAGCGCAGGACCACGTCCGCCTGCGCTTCGACGAAACGCGCCATCGGATCCGCCGGTTCCAGCCACCGCGCGGCACCTCCCTCGCCGGCGCGATCACTCCAGCACCGGCTCTCCTCCGGATCACGGGGCCAGGCCAGCTCCAGACCCCGCGCCGCCGGCCGCGCCGGCGGTGCCGCGTTCACCGCGATCACCGGGGCCTGCGTGGCTTCCAGCAAGTTGGGCGGGGTCACGCCGCCCGCCAGGATGATGCCCGCGGGCTGGAAGCGGTCCAGCACGCGGCGCACGACCCGTGGCCGGTCGCAGGGGCCGTACCCCACGCCCACCTTGCGAAACGGCTGCATGTGCTGTTCGAACAGCTCCGGGCAGTCGCGCTCGAAGGTCAGCACCAGGCGCACGTCCTGACGCTTGTGGCGCACGAATCCCAGCAGCTCGATCCCCAGGCGCAGGCTCTCGGGGTCGGCCCCGGCCCGAATCCAGATCAGGCGGCCACGGTCCTCCGGCGGACTGAGGAACCCCAGCCGCGCCAGCGCGCGCGCCCGGTCACCGCGGCGCCAGTCCCGCCCGACCGCGCTCCAGACTCCCGCCAGTCCGGCCCCATATCCCGCTTCGGTCGTGTACATGCCGCTCAGTCGTCCGCCGCCCGGCCGTCATCACCCAGTGTCGCGATCGACACCGCGCTGACACCGAGGCGGCCCACCACGTCCAGCGCCCGCACCACCGACTGGTGACTGGCACTGGCGTCCGCGCGGATCACCACGGGGTCATCGCCGCGGGCCTCGAGAACTTCGCCCAGCACCTGTTCCAGGGTTTCGGCCCGACGGTTCACCAGTTCCCGCCCGTCCACGAAATAACGGCCGTCGGCGTCCACCACGATGTCGATCCAGGCGCGATCGTCCACCTGTTCCGCTTCCCGGTCGGCCGATGGCAGGGTGATGTCGATGTCGGCGTGCCGGTCGAATGTGGTGGAGACCATGAAGAAGATCAGCAGCAGGAACACCACATCGATCAGCGGCGTGAGATTGACGCCGGGCTCCTCGCGTTGTGTGGGCGGGCGGAACTTCACGCCCGGCCTCCGGCCTCGACGCTGCTGGCACTGCGCTCGCCGTGCATGATCTCGACCAGCTTGGTGGCTTCCTGCTCCATCTCCAGCACCAGCTCGTCGATCCGGCCGCGGAAGTAGCGATGGAAGATCAGCGCCGGAATCGCGATCCCGATGCCGGTGGCGGTGGTGATCAGCGCCTGCGAGATGCCGCCGGCCAGATCCCGCGGGCTGCCCACGCCGATCTCGGTGACCACCGTGAAGACCTCGATCATTCCGACCACGGTGCCCAGCAGCCCCAGCAGCGGCGTGATCATCGCGATGGTGCCGAGGGTGTTCATGTAGCGTTCGAGTTCATGCGCCACCCGTCGGCCCGCCTCCTCGATGCTTTCCTGGGTAATCTGGCGGGTACGGTCATGGGTCGCCAGACCCGCGGCCAGCACGGCCCCCAGCGGGGAATTTTCACGCAGGCGCTCGATGTCCTCCATCGACAGGCCGTGTTCGCGCATCTGTTCCCATACGCGCGCCAGCAGGCCCTGCGGTACCACTCGCCCTCGCCGCAGCGAGATAAAACGTTCCAGGATGATCGCCACGGCCAGCACCGAACACAGCAGGATCGGCACCATCAGCCAGCCGCCACTTTTCACGATCTCGAGCATTCACTGCCTCCTTGGAGTTACCACGCGATCCGGCCGCTCCCTCAGGCCCGGGAAAAGACGGCCATGGATTCCACGTGCGCGGTGTGCGGGAACATGTCCATGATCCCGGCCCGTTCCAGCCGGTAGCCATGATGATGCACCAGACGTTCGGCGTCACGGGCCAGGGTCGCCGGGTTGCAGGACACGTACACCATGCGCTCGATCCGGCGCGGGCCAAGGGCCTCCACGGCGGCGGCCGCCCCGGTGCGCGGGGGATCGAGCAGGACCCGGTCCCAGTCCTCGTGCAGCCAGTCGGCCCGCGACAGGGCCTCGGCGTCGTCCAGATCCGCACGCGCGTACCGGGTATTGGTAATGCCCTGGGCGCGGGCACTGTCCGCCGCACGTGCCAGCATCGCGTCATCCACCTCGATACCGGTCACGCCGGCCGTCCGGGTGGCCAGCGGCAGGGTGAGGTTGCCCAGCCCGCAGAACAGATCCAGTACCCGGTGCCCCGGCTCCAGTTCCATGGCGGCCACTGCCTGGCGCACCATGGCACGGTTCACCTCGGGGTGGACCTGCACGAAATCCATGGGCGTGAAGCCCACCTCGACGCCGAAATCCGGGTGACGATAAACCAGCGGGGCATCCGGCCCCGCCAGATGGACCACAGTCTCCGGCCCGCCCGACTGCAGGAACACGCCGATGTCTTCCTCGTCGGCCCAAGTCGCCAGCCGCGCCCGATCGGTGTCGGTCAGCGGATCGAGATGACGGAACACCAGCGCCACGCGGTCGTCATCATCCACACCGACCTCGATCTGGGGGATCCGGTCTCGCGCCTGCAGGCCGTCCAGCAGGTCCCGCAGCGCACGGATCCGGTGCCCCACC
This sequence comes from Thioalkalivibrio sp. ALR17-21, assembly GCF_000420185.1. Lineage (NCBI taxonomy): Bacteria > Pseudomonadati > Pseudomonadota > Gammaproteobacteria > Chromatiales > Ectothiorhodospiraceae > Thioalkalivibrio > Thioalkalivibrio sp. ALR17-21. The sequence continues at coordinate 134,950 of NZ_ATUL01000007.1, forward strand.
GCCGGATGCAGCACCTCGCAGTGATCCATCTCCGCAAGATAGGGACTGCCCCTTTCGCGGAAGCCGACCAGGGTCCCGCCCTTCTTCGGGACATGTTTGGCGCCGAGCCGCGCGGTACGCCGATAGCCCAGCGTCGCCCCGGTCAGCGGCTCGAACCGCGCCTCGGGCGTTACATGACCGATGCGTTCCAGCGCGTCGAAAAGGGCCTGTTCCTTGATCTCGCGCTGCAGGTCGATCGAGGCGTGCTGCAGCTTGCAGCCACCGCACAGACCGAAGAACGCGCAGGGCGGATCCACCCGGCCGGCAGCGGGCTCCAGCACCTCCACCACTTCGGCCATATCAAAACGGCGCTTGCGCCCGGTCTGCACCGCGCGCACCCGCTCGCCGGCCAGTGCCCCGTGCACGAAACAGGCCTTGCCGTCACGCCGGATCACGCCCTGGCCATCCAGGGTCACGTCCTCGATCACGGCCTCGAACGGGGTGCGGTCGATCTTCTTGCCCATGCCGTCAGCCCCGCCAGGCTTCGAGAAATTCAAGGTGGTGCTCCGCCGGGCTGGCGGCCAGGTAATCCGCCAGCTGGTCCTGGCGGGACTTCAGCGCGTCGTCGGTCAGGTGGCCCCGCATGTGCTCGAAGCGCAGCCACACGAGGTAGGTATTGAGCACGTCGTGCTCCACGTAGTCGTGGATCTCGCCGGCGCGTCCGTCGCGCCATGCCGGCCAGACCATGGAGCCGTCCATGCCCAGCTTGCCGGGGAAACCCAGCAGGCTGGCCATGGTGTCCAGACCGGTCACCGCGCGGCCCTGGAAACCCGCGAGCACATCCATCAGGTCGACATGGCGCCAGTGGAAGCGCGACAGGTAATTGTTGTAGCGGAACTCGCGGTCGTCGTCGCCCTGCTCCCAGTACCGCGGCGCCTGCACACCATTGACCAGCGCGCGGTAGTGCAGCACCGGCAGGTCGAAGCCACTGCCGTTCCAGCTCACCAGCGTGGGCGTGCGCTGGTCGATCACGCCGAAGAACTGGCGCAGCAGTTCGGCCTCGTCCGGCGTGTGCCCGTCCTCGCCGTCGCGGCCGAAGGCCGACAGCTTGAGCGCTTCCCCGCCCTGGTACAGCACCCCGATGGATACGATGCGATGCAGCGGATGGCGCAGGAATTCCAAGCCGGTCTGCGCTCGGCGCATCGCGAACAGCGCATCCGCGACCTCCCGGTCGGTCAGGCCATCAAAATCGTACAGCCGGCGCGCGCCCTCGATATCGGGCACCGTTTCCAGGTCAAAAACCAGTACGGGAGCGGACATGCCAGCCTCAGTCGGGGTAGACGCCGGTGGAAATGTAGCGGTCGCCGCGATCGCAGATAATGGCCACGAAGGTTCCGCCTTCGACCTCTGCGGCGAGCCTCAGGGTGGCTGCCACCGCGCCGCCGGACGACACCCCGGCAAAGATGCCTTCCTCTGCCGCCAGCCGGCGCATGGTGGTCTCCGCTTCCTCCTGGGTCACGTCCACGGTGCGATCCACCCGCGCGGCCTCGAAGATCGTCGGCAGATAGGCCTCGGGCCAGCGCCGGATCCCCGGTATGGAAGCCCCCTCTCCCGGCTGCACGCCGACGATCTCGATCTCCGGATTGCGCTCCTTCAGGTACCGCGAGACCCCCATGATGGTCCCGGTGGTGCCCATGGAAGACACGAAATGGCTGATCGTGCCCTCGGTGTCGCGCCAGATCTCCGGCCCTGTGCCCTGATAATGCGCATCGGGATTATCGGGATTGCCGAACTGGTTGAGCAGGAAGCCCTCTCCCGCGTCCGCCATGCCCTGAGCGAGATCACGCGCCCCTTCCATGCTTTCCTCGCGCGTGACCAGCTTGAGCTCGGCGCCATAGGCCTTCATCGACGCCCGCCGTTCGGCCGACATGTTGTCCGGCATGATCAGGATCATGCGATAGCCCTTGATCGCAGCCGCCATCGCCAGCGCGATACCGGTGTTGCCGGAGGTGGCCTCGATCAGGGTGTCGCCGGGACGGATGTCACCGCGCTGTTCCGCCGCCCGGATCATGTTCACCGCCGGGCGGTCCTTGACCGAACCGGCGGGATTGTTGCCCTCGAGCTTGACCAGCACGGTCGACGGCAGATCCGCGGCCAGGCGCTGCAGGCGCACCAGCGGCGTGTTACCGACGAAATCCTCGAGCGTCGGAAAGGAATCGGGATGCAGTCGTTTCATGGCCGCAGAGTATAACGACTCGCGCCGGCTTTGCGGGTCCGTGGACACGATGAATGCGCCGTGAACCCCGTCAACAAAAAGGCCCCGGAGCTCGGCTCCGGGGCCCGAATGGCGCGAACGCCCCGCCCGTTTACATGAACAGGCAGATGTCGGAATCACCGGCGAACTCGAAGAACGCCGCCGCCCCCGCGTATTCCACGCCATCAATGAAGTGACTGGTGTCCATTTCGAACAGATCCACCGTCATCTGGCAGGCGATCATCCGCACTTCGGCCTCCTGGCACAGATCGCGCAGATCCTCCAGATCAGAGACGCCCTTCGCCTTCATCTTCTTCTTCATCATCACGGTCATCATCTTCTGCATCCCCGGCAGGGCCTGCACAAGAACCGGCATGGGCATCGGCATCGGCATGCCCGGATTGCCCAGCGAGGTCACCTGAAGATCCAGCTTTTTCTCCAGCAGCTTCAGCCCGTAGAAAGTAAAGAAGATCTCGCATTCATAGCCCAGGGCCGCCGCGGTGGAGGCCAGGATGAACGGGGGATACCCCCAGTCCAGACTGCCCTTGGTCGCGATGATGGCCATTTTCTTCTGTTCGTCGCTCATTGAGTTTTCCTCCTGTTGTTATACATGGCGAAGCCGGGTAGCGCCCCCTGCACCACCCGGCTCCGAATGGCGTGATTCGCGGATACTTCAGTGTCCGGCGTTGTGACGCGCTCGTCGCCAGTCCCGAACCAGGGCGCAACCCGCGCAAACGCCCAGGGCGGCAAGACTGGCCCAGACGGAAATCGGCACCAGAATCATCGCCAGCCCAAACATGACCCACGCCAGTACGGTCATTGCTCTCCTCCTTCGGTGCAGCCGGCCCTGGGCCGTCCCGCGACCGCTTTGCTTTTTTTCGACAGCAGGCAGGCACCAACCAGGGCAGCCGGAAGCCTACCGCGTTCCGTTGCTCCCTGCATCACTGACCTCGGCCGAACCTTCCTGATCCGGTCCGGATTCCGGCGCCGGCCGCCGTTCGGCGGCCTCCGCCGGACGGTGGACGTCCGCCGCGGACGCCCGGCCACTGCCTGGATCCACGGGACGTGCGTCCACGAACTGATTGTTGAGCTTCTGGATATAGGCCTCTGCCTGATCGCGGAGACCATGCAGACGCGCCAGACGCCGCCGCCCGAGTCCGCGCGGCGAGCGCGCGAATAGCGAACGCATCGGACGGGTACTCTTGAGAAAGGCCGCCTGCCAGTTCCCCGCCGCCGATTCCTTCGGCAGCTCGCGTGCGATTCGCCGTGCGAGCCAGCGCCGGTTGAAGAAATGGATCCCGCCCAGAGCCACCACCAGCAGGATCACGCCCGCCGAGGTCCAGACCGGGTTATCCAGCAGAGTTCCCCACACCCGCCCGTCGATCCACGGACGGATGCCGTCGGTCGCCTGATACCCGATCACCGCGAGCACCGCCACGAGCACCCCCATCATGCCCGCGTCGAACTGCAGCACCCGACGGCGCCAGCGGTCGAGACTGCGCTTGATCGCCGGCAGCACATCCATCTCGATGGACTCGGCAATCGCCTGCAATGCTCCAATAATGCGATAGGACCGCGACGAACTGATCTCCCGGATTTTCTTGTGGATCTCCTCGCGGTCGTGCGCGGATTTCTCCTCGTAGCGTTCCCGCACCTGCGGGTCCCCGATCTCCACCGCACCGCTTTCGTTGTAGATGCAGTAGAAACGCCCGGTTGCGTTGCCCTGGCGCACCACCGCGCGCTGCCAGGCCGCGACGACTTCCTCGAGGTTGTCCTCGCGCCAGGTCGTGTCGATCTGGTTCAGGATAAAGACCAGCTTGGTGAAGTCGTTGCGCTCGGCCACCCGGTTGACCAGGTGTTCCAGAGTGTCGCGCATGGCACCGGGTTCGGGGTGCCGTGCATCGAAGAACACCAGCACCAGATCCGACAGATCGATGATGTGGTCGGTCAGCTGCAGGATGGTGGTGCGTTGCTCGTCGGCATCGAACCCGGGCGAGTCGATCAGGATGCGGCCCCGCAGCTGCTCCGCGCGCGCGGTCTTCATGGCCAGGAAATGATCCACCGTGCGCCCGCCACCATCGGTGATGCGTTCGATCTCGTCGGACACTCGATAGAACGGGAAGCGCGGATCACCGTCGAGCGCCAGCCCCGGGAGCTCCTGCACCCGTTCGCTGCCGCCATAGGAGATCACGGTGAACTTGTCGTCCACCGCCTGACTGCCGCTGCGCTGCACGGTTTCACCCACGAACTCGTTGATGAACGTGGACTTGCCCGAGGAAAAGGTCCCCAGGACCGAGATCATCGGCCACCAGGAAATGGTGAAGGCGTAGGACTCTTCTTCCGGATCCAGCAGGCCCGAGGCATATCCGACCCGATCCAGTTCCCGGAACGGATTGACCACGCCCTCGAGGACCGGGTTTTCCTCCGCCAGACGGTCACTCAGGAGCTTGAGCTGCTTGCGGACGCGGCTGCCAGGTCGATTGAACATTCCGATCTCCGTAATGGTTCGGGCCCGGGGCAGACCGCGCACACGACTAGCGCGGCGCCGACGGCGGACGGTATGGGCCGCCCGACCCCGGATAGGGACCGCCCTGCCCCGAGAGTGGGTTGAACATGTTCATCATACCCATGGGACCGCCCACATTGCGATTCAGGCTCCACATGTCGCGCTGCATGCCGATCACGGACCCGGCCATCACCTCGGTATCCCGGGTCATCGACCCGATGTCCGTGCTCATGCGGCCGGTGTCCTCGCTGATGGACGCAACGCTCTGCTCCATCTCGGCCGTGGACCCCGCAATATCCACCATGCGGCCCTCCATCGCCTCCATGTGGCGCACAATCGCCGACATGTCGCGGTCCACCACCCGGGTCATCGAGGAAATCTCCTCGGTCAGCTGTGACACGTCCCGGGTCAGGCTGGTGATCAACCAGAAACCGTACACCGCCAGCACGACGAATGCGACCAGGGAAGCATAGACGATCAGTTCGAGCCGCCGGGCCCGTCGTTGCGCATCGTCCGCCTCTTCCTTGACCTCGTAATACTGACTGTCGCCGTCAGCTGGCCTGTCTTTCGCACCCATCGTTCCTCCGGTCGGTGACTACAGCACACGTGATGTGGAGGGTGCCGCAAACCTCAGCGGAACCGTTCCAGGTGGTCCGCCCCTTGCGGATGATGCCGGGCATAGATCGGACGCAGTGGGGCCATCATCGCCCGGCGCTCGCCCTCCGGAAGCTTCTCCAGCGCCCGGTCCCAGCTGCCCATGGCGGCTTCAACGTCGCCGGTGGCGTGTTGCAGATTGCCCAGTTCCCCGAGGATGTCCGCCCGTTCCCGGCTTTCGTACGCCTGCGTTTCCAGCCCGCCTTCGAGGACGGTCATCGCGGCTGCGGCACCCTCGCGCCAGTACGTCTCCCGTGCTTCGGTCAGCAGCGCCTCGACCTCCACCGCCGGTTCCTCCGCGACTTCTTCCCGGGCGGCTTCTTCCCTGGCCGCTTCTTCCCTGGCCGCTTCTTCCCTGGCCGCTTCTTCCCGAGCAGCTTCTTCCCGAGCAGCTTCTTCCCGAGCAGCTTCTTCCCGAGCAGCTTCTTCCCGGGCCGCTTCCTCCCGAGCAGCTTCCTGGTCCCCGGCAGAGGGCTCTTCCTCGAGCACGACGCCGGACTCCGCGGGCGGGTCCCCCGGCTCGGCCGGCGCCAGCCAGTCACGGGCGGACCAGGCGATCAGCCAGAGGACGATCACGATCAGCACCCAGTAGCGATTGATAAAACCGCGTCGCGGCTTGTCTTCACCTGATCCCATTTGT